>NZ_JANODC010000363.1:0-2068 GCF_031412495.1 Rhizobacter sp.
CGTCACGCCGCAGGCCGCCATTGCCGCGGCCCGGCCCGATCTCTGCATCACGCACGCACCCGGCGCGATGCTCGTCACCGACATCCGCAACGACCAGCTCGCCGGCATCCAGCCGAACGCGGCCACACTCCACCACTTCGACAACGGGAGATGACGATGAAATCCTGGCCCCTGGTTCTCGGCGCGCTCTGCGCCTCCCTCACGCTGCAGACGGCGCACGCGCAGGCGCTGCCGGCGACGAAGCTGCAGGTCGTCGGTTCGATCTCGAGCCTGCCGCAGTACAAGGAGTTCGAGGTCCCGTTCTGACCAAGACCCTCGGCGAGAAGTCCGGCGGTGCGATCACGGCCGAGGTCAAGGGCTTCAACGAGATGGGCCTGAAGGGCCCCGAAGTGCTGCGCCTCATGGGCCAGGGTGTGATGGAGATCGGTGCCACCGTGATTGCCTACCTCGCTGCCGACGACCCGGCCAACGAGATGCTCGACATGGCCGGCCTGCTGCCCGACGTGGCCACCGCGCGCCGGGTCACCGACTCGCTCCGGCCCGTCTACGCCAAGCTCTACAAGGAGAAGTTCGGCGTCGAGCTGCTCGGCTTCGGCACCTACCCAGCCCAGGTGCTCTACTGCAACAGCGAGCTCAAGGGACTGGCCGACGTCAAGGGCCGCAAGGTCCGGGTCGGCGGCCGATCGCAGTCGGAGCTGATCCAGGCGCTCGGCGGCACCCCGGTCACCCTGGCGTTCGGCGAAGTGGTCCCGGCGCTGCAGAACAAGACCGTCGACTGCGCCATCACCGGCACGCTCTCCGGCAACGTGGCCAAGTGGAACGAGGTGACGACGCACCTGCTCGCCATGCCGCTCTCGTGGGGCCAGATCGGCTATGCCGCCAATGCGAAGACCTGGGCCGCGTACGACCCGCGCGTGCGCAGTCTCATCGAGACGGAGGTCAAGGGCCTGGAAGCCGCGGTCTGGAACGCCGCCGACAACTTCACCCAGCAGGGCTACGAGTGCAACGCCGGCACGGACAAGTGCACGCTCGGCACCAAGGGCAAGATGAAGATCGTGCAGCCAAGCGCCGCCGACCGCGAGCTGCTGAAGAAGGTGCTCGCCGAGACCACGATCCCGAAGTGGGCCGAGCGCTGTTCGGCCGCCTGCGTCGCCGACTTCAACGCCACGGTGGGCAAGATCACCGGCGTGACGGCGAAGAAGTAGCGGCGTGAAGACGACGCTCGACGCCGCGCTCGCCGCGGCGCAGCGCGGCTCGCGCCTCGCTGCGCTCGGTGGTGGCCTGCTCATCCTCGCCGCCGCGGTGCTGGTCTCGGTCGACGTCGTCCTGCGCAAGCTCTTCAGCATCACGGTGGGCGGCGCCGACGAGCTCTCGGGCTACGCCCTGGCGATCGGCTCGACCTGGTCGTTCGCGTTCGTGCTGCTCAATCGGGGCAACGTCCGCATCGACGCGCTGTACCAGCTTCTGCCGCGGGCGCTGGCGGCGGTCTGCGACATGCTGGCGCTGATCGCGCTGCTGGGTTTCGTCAGCGTCGTGACATGGCACGGCAGCGGCGTGCTGGCGCAGTCGTGGCGGCTCGGCGCGCGATCGAACTCGGCGCTGGCGGTGCCGCTGGCCGTGCCGCAGGCGCTGTGGTGGCTGGGCTACGTCGCCTTCGTCGCCTGCGCCCTGGTGCTGCTGCTGCGTGGTGCGCTGGCGTTCGCCGCCGCCGACTGGACCGACGTGAACCGATTGATCGGTGCGCGCACGATCCAGGAAGAGGCCGACGACGAACTGAGCCAGGCCGTGCAGGCGATGCACGTCAAGCCATGATCGCGACCGCGCTGTTCACCTTGCTGGCCCTCATGGCGCTGGCCATTCCCGTGGCCGCGGCGATGGGCGTGCTCGGTCTGGTGCTCGGCCAGATGTTCGCCATGCTGCCGGTGAGCCGGGTCGCCGGCGAGATCGCCTGGACGGCGAGCAACGAGTTCCTGCTCGTCGCCCTGCCGCTCTTCATCCTGCTCGGCGAACTGCTGCTGCGCTCCGGCCTCGCCGAGCGCATGTACCAGGCGCTCGCGCGCTGGCTTTC
>NZ_JANODC010000364.1:0-22309 GCF_031412495.1 Rhizobacter sp.
GGGGCCCTTGGGTCCTGGCGGGGGGGCGGGCTTCGTCGCTTTCGGGCGCCGTCTGGTTCTCGGGCCTGCGTCCTCCGCCGGCCGGCGCGGCCGCCGGCTCCGGCGCGCAGGCTCTCGGCTGCCGCCTTCACGGTGGCGGCGACGTCGGCGTGCGAGTGCGCGGCGCTGACGAAGCCGGCTTCGTACAGGGCCGGCGCCAAGTACACGCCGCGATCGAGCATGGCGTGGAAGAAGCGGTTGAAGCGCTCGCGGTCGGTCGCCATCACCTCGGCGTAGTCCTGCGGCAGTTCCTCGGCGAAGAAGAAGCCGAACATGCCGCCTTCGCAGTCGGCCGTCATCGACACCCCGGCGCCTTGCGCCGCCTCGAGGAGGCCGACGACGAGGCCGCGCGTGCGTGCGGCCAGGGCGTCGAAGAAGCCGGGCTTCGCGATCTCGCGCAGCGTCGCCAGGCCGCATGCCGTCGCCACCGGATTGCCCGACAGCGTGCCGGCCTGGTAGACGGGGCCGAGCGGCGCAAGCTGCTCCATCAGGGCGCGCGGGCCGCCGAAGGCCGCCAGCGGCATGCCGCCGCCGATGACCTTGCCGAAGACGCTGAGGTCGGGCGCGAAGCCCGGGATCGCCGCCGCGTACATTGCTTGCGCCCCGCCGAGGGCGACGCGAAAGCCGGTCATCACCTCGTCGAACACGAGCAGGGCACCGTGCGCACGGGTGAGCTCGCGCAGGCGCTGCATGAAGGGCACGCTGGCGCGAACGAAATTCATGTTGCCGGCGATCGGCTCGATCATCACGCAGGCGATGTCGGGGCCGTGCAGGGCGAAGGCTTCCTCGAGCTGGGCGACATCGTTGTAGTGCAGCACCAGGGTGTGCTGGACGACGGCCGCGGGCACGCCGGCGCTGGTCGGGTGGCCGAAGGTGGCCAGGCCCGAGCCGGCCTTGACGAGCAGGGCGTCGGCATGGCCGTGGTAGCAGCCCTCGAACTTGACGATCAGGTTGCGACCGGTGGCGCCGCGCGCCAGGCGCAGGGCGCTCATCGCCGCCTCGGTGCCGGAGCTGACCAGGCGCAGCTGCTCCATGCTCGGCACGTGGCGCAGGATCTCCTCGACCAGCAGCGTCTCGCGCTCGGTCGGCGCGCCGAACGACAGGCCGCCGTCGACGGCCTCGTGCACGGCCGCCTGCACGGCCGGATGGCGGTGGCCGAGGATCATCGGCCCCCAGGAGCCGACGTAGTCGATGTAGCGCCGGCCCTCGGCGTCGACGATGCCGGAACCGTCGCCGCTGACGATGAAGCGGGGCGTCCCGCCGACGGCGCGAAAGGCACGCACCGGCGAGTTGACGCCGCCGGGGATGACCTTCAGCGCCCGCGCGAAGAGCTCGGCGTTGCGGCCCGCCCGCTCGCGGTCAGTGGACATGGCGCGGATTCTTCGGAGCCGTCCCGGCGTCGCCCTCCGCGCTGCTCGCCCCGGCGTCGTCGCCTTCGCTGCCGCTTTCCTCGTCCTCGGCCGGCAGGGCCCAGAAGAAGCGGTCGGGGATGACGTTGCCCATGCCGGGGCGAAAGCCTGCGTCGAGCGCCTGGTCGAGGAAGGACAGCGCCTCGCCGACGGCGGCGTGCAGCTCGACGCCGGTGGCGAGCAGGGCGGCGAGGGCGGCGGAGAGGGTCTCGCCGGCACCGACGAAGGTGGTGTCGAAGCGCTCGAACTTCTCGCCGGTGATCGGCCCCTGCGCCGACGCGAGCACGTTGTCGAGGAACTGGTCCGGCAGCGGCACGCTGGTCACGAGGACGAAGCGCGTGCCGTGCTTGCTCGCGGCGACGGCGATCTCGCGCGACGACGGCGGCCGCTCGCCGTCCCAGTCGGGGAGAAGGAAGTCGGTGAGTGTCTGGTGGCTGCCGACGAGGACCTCGGTCTGCGGGAGCACCAGGTCGCGGAACGCCTCCAGGTAGGCCTGCTGGTTGTCCTCCTCGACCCAGGACAGGTTCGGCAGGTAGGCGACCAGCGGCACGTCGGGGTAGTCGCTGAGGATCTCGGCGACGGCGCTCACGCCTTCGGTCGAGCCCAGGTAGCCGACCTTCCAGGCGGCGATGGTCACGTCCTCGAGGACGCTGCGCGCCTGCTCGACGATGACCTCGGCGTCGAGGCCGTGATGGTCGAAGATCTCGGCGGTGTCGCGCATGACGATGCTCGTCACGACCGGCAGTGCATGCGCTCCCATGGCGGCGATGGTCGACACGTCGGCAGCGATACCGCCCGCACCGCTCGGATCGCTGACGTTGAAGCTCATCACGCAGGCCGGTGCGGGTTGCTCTTCGAGAGCGGTGGTGTCGGCCTCGGTGGCCGGCGAAGTGGCAGTCATGGAGCCCCCGAAAGCCGCGTGGAGTGCCGCTCGCAAAAGGTCCCGGCAGACCTCTAGCCGAACGTGAAGAATGTTGCGTATGTACCTACACAGCCTTGCGATTTCACGAGAGGCCGTGCCTACAATCTGTTCGCATTGTAGTGAAGGCATTGGCCCGGACCGAGCGAGACGTGAGCGACCCCAAGACCTGGATGTGCCTGATCTGCGGGTGGATCTACGACGAAGCGGCAGGCGATGCGGAACATGGTCTGGCCCCCGGCACGCCGTGGGCCGAGGTTCCCATGAACTGGACCTGTCCCGAGTGCGGCGCACGCAAGGAAGACTTCGAGATGGTGCAGATCTGACGCCCGCTCGGAAGCGGTTCGGCAACGAGGTCGTTGAGGAGAAACCCAGGTACGAACGCGGCCGAAGCCGACCCAGCGGGACTCAAGGTGCTCGTCATCGACGACAGCAACACGATCCGGCGCAGCGCCGAGATCTTTCTGAAGCAGGGCGGCTACGAGGTGCTCCTCGCCGAATACGGCTTCGACGCGCTCTCCAAGGTCAACGACCACGACCCGGACCTGATCTTCTGCGACATCCTCATGCCGCGACTCGACGGCTACCAGACCTGCGCGATCATCAAGCGCAACGTCAAGTTCGCCGGCGTGCCGATCATCATGCTGTCGTCCAAGGACGGCCTGTTCGACAAGGCCCGGGGCCGCATGGTCGGCTCCGAGGACTACCTGACCAAGCCCTTCACGAAGGACCAGCTCCTGCAGGCAGTGCAGCAGCATCGCCGCGCCGCCTGAGCGCGCAGCGGGCCTGCGCGAGAGCACCTGAGAAAGCCCATCCATGCCGATCCAGAAGATCCTGCTCGTCGACGATTCGAAGACCGAGCTGCACCACATGTCCGACCTCCTCGGCAAGGGCGGCTTCGCCGTGCGCACCGCCGAGAACGGCGAGGAGGCCATGAAGCGCCTCGGCGAGGAAAAGCCCGACCTCATCCTGATGGACGTCGTCATGCCCGGCCAGAACGGCTTCCAGCTGACCCGCGCCATCACCCGCGACCCTCGTTTCGCCAACGTGCCGGTGATCATGTGCACGAGCAAGGACCAGGAGACCGACAAGGTCTGGGGCATGCGCCAGGGCGCGCGCGACTACATCGTCAAGCCGGTCGACCCGACCGAGCTGCTGGCGAAGATCCGCGCCTTCGACTGAATGGTGCCCCCACGCTCACTCCGTTCGCTGCCCCCCGAGGGGGCGCGGCCGGCCTTGGGGCGGCCCGGCGGCCGGCCGGGGGTGCCCGAGCGCGCCTCACTCCGTTCGCTGCCCCCCTTGGGGTCGGTGGCGCCCGTGGGGGGGCCCGGCGGGGGCCATGGCAAACAACCAGGCCCATCGCCAACAGCAGACGCGGCTCCCCCACCGGCTACAGGCGGCGCGCACCGAGCCGGTTGCGCGGTCATGGCTGGCGGTCGAGTGCAGCTCGCGGGGGTTCCTTTTCCCCCTGCGCGATGCCGGCGAGATCTTCGCCCTCGCGCCGCTCGTGCCTGTTCCGCACAGCCACCCCTGGTTCCTGGGCGTCGCCAACCTCCGGGGCCATCTGCACGGCGTCGTCGACCTGGCCAGCTTCCTCGGCGTGAAGTCGCACGAGCCGTCGCGCGACCAGGCCCGGCTCGTCGGTTTCAACCAGGCCTTCGACCTCAACTGCGTGCTCCTCGTCGACCGCCTGGCGGGCCTGCGCAGCGAGGAGGAACTCACGCGCGGCGGTGAGGACGACGTGGCCCGACCTGGTTTTGCCGGCGCGCGCTATCGCGACGGTTCCGAGCGAGTGTGGCAGGAGCTGAACCTCGCCGAGCTGGCGAAAGATGAATCGTTCCTCCGGATCGTCGGATGAGCAGGGTGCCGCGGCGACACAAAGGCAAGAGGTCCATATGAGCTTCGTGAACAAGATCAAGGGATGGGGGCAGAGGTCCGACGCCGGGCACGATGTCCTCGAGCACGACGCGGCCTTCGCCAATGCGTATGCGCAGGCCGGCGGTGCGGCGACGCTGCCGCCCCCCGACCTGCCGCTCCGGGACGCGGAAGCCGCAGCCGCCTTCGACGCGCCTTCGCTGCAGTCCGGCGCGCCAGCGACGCAGCCTCCCTCCATCATCTCGGAGGCGGTGCCTTCCGAGACGGCCGACTTCACCGAGACCCGCATGCAGGGATCCGACACCGGCGCCGCCCCGCTCGGCGTCGCCCTGCCGCTGATCGGCTCCCGGCCCGCCGCCGAGCAGCAGCGCATCCTGCTCGGCATGCTCGGCATCGGCTTGTTCGGCCTCGTCGTCCTCACCGTGATGTCGCTGGTTTCGGCCGGCCGGGGTTCGGCGCAGGTGACGGCTGCCGGCCAGGCCCTGATGCAGTCGCAGCGCCTCGCCAAGTCGGTCTCCCAGGCCCTGACCGGTACGCCCGGGGCGTTCCCGGAGGTGAAGGAGAGCGCCGAGGTCCTCGCCAGCAACGTGCGCAGCCTGCACACCGGCGGCGGCACCGTCGCCGCCGCCCCGGCCGCCGTCCAGGAGTCCCTCGAGGCGACCCTGCCGCTGGTCGACCGTGCCGAGAAGAGCGCCGGCGTGGTCCTCGCCCAGCAGAAGGCGCTGACCGACGTCGGGGTTGCCCTGCGCGACATCAATCGCCGCTCGTTCGACCTGCTCGAGGCCTCGGAATCGATCCTGTCTCTGAAGCTCCAGCGCGACCCGAACCCGATCGAGGTGTCGGCCCTGAGCCAGGTGGTCATGCTGACTCAGCGCATCGGCAAGTCGGCGAACGAGTTCATGACGACCGAGGGCGTCAACCCGGAGGCCGCCTTCCTGCTCGAGAGGGACCTCAACTCCTTCAGCGAGATCACTCGCGCCCTCATCGACGGCAATCCGCAGATGGGCCTGCCGGGCATCCGCGACGCGCAGGTCCGCGAGCGCCTGGTGGCCCTGCTCAAGATGTACCAGGAGACGCGGGCCCGCGGCACCGTCATCCTGACCAACCTGCCCGGCATGAACGCCGCGCGCGAGGCGCAGAACACGATCGTTTCCGACAGCGAGCCGCTGCGCAAGAACCTCGAGAGCGTGCAGGAGCGGCTCGGCGCCTCCACGGGTTTCAGCGGCTGGACCCTGGTCCTGCTGATCCTGAGCGCGGTGCTCGTGTTCCTCGGCGGTTTCGGTTTCCTGCGCCTTTACGTCGGCGAGCAGGGGCAGCGTGCGACGCTGGCGCAGAGCCGGCGCCTTGAGGCCGAAGCGCAGGAGAAGGAAGCCAAGCGCGTCAACGACGCCAACCAGGCCGCCATCCTGCGCCTGATGAACGAGCTGCAGGGCGTCGCCGAAGGCGACCTGACGCAGCAGGCGACGGTGACCGAAGACATCACCGGCGCCATCGCCGATTCGGTCAACTACACCGTCGAGGAGCTGCGCAACCTGGTCTCGCAGGTGCAGGGCACGGTGAGCCGGGTGACGGCCACGACCGAGCAGGTGGAGGCGAACTCGACCGAGCTGCTCGCGACGTCGTCGGAGCAGCTGCGCGAGATCCGCGACACCGGCGAGTCGGTGCTGCAGATGGCCGGCCGCATCAACAACGTCTCGACGCAGGCGCAGGAAACGGCCGAGGTGGCGCAGCAGTCGCTGCAGGCCGCGGAGTCCGGACGCCAGGCGGTGCAGAACACGATCGGCGGCATGAACTCGATCCGCGACCAGATCCAGGAAACATCGAAGCGGATCAAGCGGCTCGGCGAGTCGTCGCAGGAGATCGGCGAGATCACCGAGCTGATCTCGGACATCACCGAGCAGACGAACGTGCTGGCCCTGAACGCCGCCATCCAGGCGGCCTCGGCCGGCGAGGCGGGCCGGGGCTTCTCGGTCGTCGCCGAGGAAGTGCAACGGCTGGCCGAGCGCTCGGCCGACGCGACGCGGCAGATCGCCGCGCTGGTCAAAACGATCCAGACCGACACCCAGGACGCGGTCGGCGCCATGGAGCGCTCGACCCAGGGCGTGGTCGAGGGGACGCGACTGTCCGACGCGGCCGGCACGGCCCTCGGCGAGATCGACCGCGTCACGCGCATGCTGACCGAGCTGGTCACGCAGATCTCGCGCCAGTCGCTGTCGGAAGCGCAGTCCGCCAACGTCGTCGCGGCCAACATCCAGCACATCTTCGCGGTGACGGAGCAGACCGGCGAAGGCACGCGCTCGACCGCCCATATGGTGCGCGAGCTGTCGCGCACCGCCGAGGAGCTGAAGCAGTCGGTCGCCCGGTTCAAGATCGCCTAGGGCCCGGCCCTCCCCCTTCCTGAGGCCGCCCGATGGACAGCACGATCGACGATTCCGCCGCCGCCGCACCGCCTGCCGTGCGTCCTGGCGATGACCTGAGCGCGATCGCCTGGGTCCACGAGGAGCTGCGGCGCTCGCTCGATGCTGCGCACAAATCGCTGCGCCGCTTCCTGAAGGACGCCGAGGTCGTCACCGGCTCGGACATCGATTCCGTCGACCCCGGCGTGCTGCGTGCAGCACGGGCGCAGATCCACCAGGGCGTCGGCGCCCTCGAGCTGGTCGGGCTGCCCGGACCGGCGATCGTCTTGCGCGCCGCCGAGACGGCGGTGCAGCGCAGCGTCGCCAAGCCGCAGGCGCTGACGCCGGAACTGGTGAACGACATCGAGCGCGCCTCCTTCGCGCTGCTCGACTTCCTGGTCCGCGTCCTCGCCGGCAAGCAAGTGTCGCCGCTGTCGCTGTTCCCGCAGTACCGCGCGGTCCAGGAGGCCGTCGAGGCGGAGCGGGTTCACCCGGCCGACCTGTGGTCCGTCGACTGGCGCTGGCGCGACATCGAGAGCGATCCCGACGTCGTGCCTCGCCAGGCCGACGGCATCGTCCGCAGCGAGCTCGAGTCGCACCTGCTCTCGCTGATGCGCGGCACGCAGGCGCTCACCGCCGCGGCGAAGATGAGCGAGATCTGCGCCGCGCTCGGCGCCGGCACCGCGCATCCGCAGGTCCGCACGTTCTGGAACCTGGCCGCGGCCATGTTCGAGGCGCAGCACCACGGCCTGCTCGGCTTCGACGTCTTCACCAAGCGGGTCGCCTCCCGCCTGCTGGCCCAGTTCCGGATCCTGCAGCGCGGCGACTCCGACGTCTCCGAACGGCTCGCCCGCGACGTCCTCTTCTTCTGTGCCCAGGCGGCACCGGCGCCGGCCACGGTTCGCCTGCCGCGCATGGCGGCGGCGCGCCTGGCCTACGGGCTGCCGGAGCAGACGCCCACCGACTACGCGACGAGCGTGCTGGGCCGCTTCGACCCGGCAGTGGTCGCGCATGCGAAGAAGCGCGTCGTCGCTGCCAAGGAGGCCTGGTCGGCGACAGCCGGCGGGGAGATGCATCGCCTGGCCGGCCTGTCGGAGCAGTTCGCCCTGGTCGGCGACTCGCTGCGCAAGCTCTTTCCTTTCGGCGAGAGCTTCGCCGCCGAGCTGCAGGGCGCCGTCGCGCAGACGCAGCAGGCCCAGGCCGCGCCGCCGCCGGCACTGGCGATGGAGGTCGCGACCAGCATCCTCTATCTGGAAGCCGCGCTCGAGGACAACGACTTCGACCAGCCCGAGCACGCCGATCGAGTGCGCCGCCTGGGCGTGCGCCTGGCGGGCGTCCGCGCCGGCCAGCCGCCCGAGCCGCTCGAGCCCTGGATGGAGGAGCTCTACCGGCGCGTCTCCGACCGGCAGACGATGGGCAGCGTCGTGCAGGAGCTGCGCACCTCGCTGACCGAGGCCGAGAAGGCCATCGACCAGTTCTTCCGCGACCCGGACGACCACGGCGCTCTCGTCAACGTGCCGGTGCAGCTGGCGGCGATGCGAGGCGTCCTCTCGGTGCTCGGCATGGACCACGCATCGCAGGCCCTGCTGCGTATGCGCGACGAGGTAGACGGGCTGGTCTCGACCGAGGTCGACCCGGAGCGCATCCGCTCGGCCGGCGTGTTCGACCGGCTCGCCGGCAACCTGTCGGCGCTCGGCTTCCTGATCGACATGCTGAGCGTGCAGCCGCAGATGGCGAAGTCGCTCTTCACCTACGACGCCGCCAGCGGCACCCTGGCTCCGGTGATGGGCCGCACCGGCTCGGCCGACCCCGTCGCCGCGGCTCCGGTGGAGCCGCGCCTGATCGAGCAGGCCCAGATGCTCGCCTTCAGCTCGGTGCGCGAGGACGTCCCGCTGCAGGACGTCAAGCGCGATCTCGAACGCCTGTCGCACGAGGCGCAGGCGGCCGACCAGCCGGCCCTGGCGGCGGCGGTCCTCAAGGCGCAGGAAGCGATCGGCAAAGCCGAAGACCCGACCAGCGTCGCCAGCGCGCGCGGCGACCTGTCGGAGGCACTCGTCGACTTCGTCGCCACCGCCACCGAGCCGATGGGGCTGGCGCCGGTCAGTGCGCCGGTGCCGCTCGCGCCGATCAAGTCGATCACCCTCGTCGGCGAGCTCGAGCACGACGACGAGATGCGCGACATCTTCCTCGAGGAAGCGCGCGAGGTCATCGAGTCGGCGCAGGCGGCCAGCGCCGAGCTGCAGGCCGCGCCGGGCGACCTGAACCTGCTGACCACGATCCGGCGCGCGTTCCACACGCTCAAGGGCAGTTCGCGGATGGTCGGCCTGATGCCGTTCGGAGAGGCCGCCTGGTCCGGCGAGCAGGTCTTCAACACGCAGCTCGCCGACCAGCGGCCCGCCGAGCCGCCGCTGATCGAATTCACGCAGTGGACGCTCGCGCACCTGTCGTCCTGGGTCGACGACATCGCCGCGCATCGAGACGGGCAGCGCGACGAGGGCGAGGTGAAGGTCGCGGCCGACCGCCTGACCCGTCGCCTGCAGGACAGCGCCGGCACGTCCGACATCACCCTGCCGATCGGCCTGCCCGAGGACATGCCGAGCCGCGACGACCTCGAGCTGCGCAGCCTCGCGCCCGAGCCGGATGCACCGGGCGAGGACGTCTCCTTCGAACTCGACCTGTCGCGCTTCGACGCGCCGGCACTGTCGGCGATCGCGGCCGATCCGCCGATCGCGCCGATCACGCTCACGGCGCTGACCGCGCCGGAGCCGCCCGCGGGCGACGTGTCCATCATGTTCGACCGTTTCGACGGCGGCGCCCATGCACCGACCGACCCGGCGCTGCTCGACACGCCTTTCCTCGACGACCACCCGTCGGGCCGCCTCGACCTCGATCTCGACGTTCCGACCGAGCCGGCGCCGCTGATCCATGCAATGGACTCCGGTGCGGCGCAGCCCCGCCTCGTTCACGACCTGCCTTCGGCATCCCGGGCCGCAGAGCCGGCCATGGACTCCGGTTCGGGGGTCGACTTCGAGCTCGAGGCGGAGGCCCCGGCGTCGAACGAGCCGATCGTGCCGGCCGACGAGCACGTCAAGATCGTCGGGCCGCTGCGCATCGGCATCCCGCTCTTCAACATCTACCTGAACGAGGCCGACGAGCTGTCGCGCCGGTTGATGACCGAGGTCGCCGAGTGGGCGATGGAGCTGCATCGGCCTGTCGGCGAAGCCGCGATCTCGCTCGCCCATTCGCTGGCCGGAAGCTCCGCCACGGTGGGCTTCGCCGACCTGTCGCACCTGGCGCGCGCCCTCGAGCATGCGTTGGCGCGCACGCAGGTGATCGGCCAGGGCACCGACGACGAGGCGCGCCTCTTCGTCGACGCCACCGAGGAGGTTCGCCGGCTCCTGCATCAGTTCGCCGCCGGTTTCCTGCGCGAGCCCCCGGCGGAGTTGCTGGGTCGCCTGGCCGAGCACGAAGTCAGCTCGGCCATGCGCCTGGAGGCGGTCACCGCCGCCTCCGAGCTTGCTGCGGCGCAGGACGAAGCGGCACCGGCGCAGGCGGCGATCGCCTTCGAGCCGATGCTCACGCTCGACGACGGTCCGAGGGTCGGCACCGGTGCGGCCAACGAGCCGCTGGTGGTGCACGAAGAGGCGGAGGCGCTGGAGGGCACCGACGCGGCCGTGCCCATCGACGCGGAGGCGAACCTGCCTGTGCCGGCGTCGGACGATTCGTCTCCGCCGGAACACATGGAAGTCGCGGCCGCGCCGCCGGTGTCCCAGGCTGCCGACGAGCCGTTGCCAGCCGTCGCCGAGCCGCCTGAGAGCGAGCCGGCCCGCGGCGCGGCGCCCGAGGTCGCGGCCGACGAGCCCCCCTTGTCCCAGTTCGGCGCGCTCTCGCCGTTCCCGGCGCTGGGCCTGTCCGAACTGAAGCCGCTCGCGTCGGCGCCGCAGGAAGCGCTGCGTCCGGCGCCGGCCCGGGCCTCGACCTTCGGCGACCTCGACGACGAGATCGATGCCGTCGACGCCGTCGACCTCGAGCTGTTCCCGATCTTCGAGGAAGAAGCGCAGGATCTGCTGCCCAAGCTCGATGCCCAGCTGCGCGACTGGTCGGCCGAGCCCGCCGACCTCGGCCACGCCTCGGCCTGCATGCGAACCCTGCATACCCTGAAGGGCGGAGCGCGGCTGGCCGGCGCCATGCGCTTGGGCGAGATGGCGCACCGCCTCGAGACGCGGATCGAGCGGCTGACCGCCACCGATGCGGCGAGCCCGGGCGCTGCCGACGTCGAGACCCTGCAGACTCTCTCCGACTCGATGACGCAGGCCTTCGAGGCGCTGCGCAGCCGGGATGCCCAGGCCTATGCCGACGCCGTGGCCGCGGTGGCGATGCCCTCCGTCCAGGCCGCGCCGGTGCCCCGAGCGGCGTCTGCCATGCAGGATGAGCCGGCCGGACCCGCCAGCCTGCCCGCGGCCCCGGTCGCATCGGCGGCGAACGACAGCTTCAGCGGGACCGAGACCCCGAGCGACCGCACGCCCGAGCCCGAACCCGAGCGCCGGGCCGAGGCGCGATCGGCGCGCCAGCGCCGGTCGCAGCTCGAGGTCCCGCCGTCCGCCCAGTCGCCGGCCCGGCTCGCGGAGATCGACTGGACGCGGTTCGCCCGGACGGCAGCCACCCCCGCCAAGGCGGCCGAGAAGGTGCAGACGATGCAGTCGGCGGTCCGCGTCCGCGCGCCCCTGCTCGACCGGCTCGTCAACCAGGCCGGCGAGGTGAGCATCACGCGCTCGCGCATCGAGTCCGGCGTCACCCAGATCAAGGGATCGCTGTCCGACCTGACCGACAACCTCGAGCGCCTGCGCGGCCAGCTGCGCGACATCGAGCTGCAGGGCGAAGTGCAGATGACCTCGCGCCTCGAGGCGGCCAAGGCCGCGGCGCAGTCCTTCGATCCGCTCGAGTTCGACCGCTTCACGCGCTTCCAGGAGCTGACCCGGATGATGGCGGAGTCGGTGAACGACGTCGCCACGGTCCAGCGCACGCTGCAGCGCTCGCTCGAGTCGACCGAGGACGAGCTGGCGGCGCAGGCGCGCCTGACCCGCGACCTGCAGGACGACCTGCTGCGCACGCGAATGATCGAGTTCGAGGGCCTGTCCGACCGCCTCTACCGCGTCGTCCGCCTGGCTGCGAAGGAAACCGGCAAGCAGGTGCGCCTCGACATCGTCGGCGGCTCGATCGAGGTCGACCGCGGCGTCCTCGACCGGATGACGGGCGCCTTCGAGCACCTGCTGCGCAACTGCGTCGCCCACGGCATCGAGGCACCGGCTGCGCGCGTCGCCGCGGGCAAGGAGGCGACGGGCTCGATCGTCGTCGCGCTTTCGCACGAAGGCAACGAAGTCGGCGTCGAGTTCCGCGACGACGGCGCCGGCCTCGACCTGGCCCGCATCCGGGCCCGCGCCGAGGCGCAGAAGCTGATCGACCCGCAGCTCCCGCACGACGACGCCGAGCTGGCCAACCTGATCTTCACGCCCGGGTTCACGACCGCAGAAGTCGTCACCGAGGTCTCGGGCCGTGGCGTCGGCATGGACGTGGTCCGCTCCGAGGTGGTCGCCATGGGCGGCCGCATCGAGACCGCGACCGCCCCCGGACAGGGAACCTCGTTCAAGCTGATCCTGCCGCTCACCACCGCGGTGACGCAGGTGGTGATGCTTCGCTGCGGCGAGAGCACCGTGGCCGTGCCGTCGACGCTGGTCGAGATCGTGCGGCGGGCGACTGCCGACGAGATCGCCGCTGCCTACCAGACCGGCTCGTTCGCCCTCGCCGCCGACAGCGCGGCGCCCTTCTTCTGGCTCGGCGCCTTGCTTCAGCTCGGCGCCATGCCGGGCGAGAACGCAGCGCGCATGCGCACCGTCGTCGTCGTCCGCAGCGCCCAGCAGCGCATCGTCGTCCACGTCGACGAAGTGCTCGGCAACCAGGAAGTCGTGGTCAAGAACCTCGGCCCGCAGCTGTCGCGCCTACCTGGCCTGGCCGGCATGACCCTGCTCGCCTCGGGCGCCGTGACCCTGATCTACAACCCGGTGGCCCTGGCGACCCTGTACGGCGAATCGGCGCGGACGGTGTCGCAGGGTGCGATGCGCGGCGGGGCCGCGCTGGCACCGGCCGGCGCGCAGCCGGCACCGGTGCAGGTCGCGCCGCTGGTCCTCGTCGTCGACGATTCGCTGACCGTGCGCCGCGTCACCCAGCGCATGCTGGTGCGCGAGGGCTACCGCGTGAAGCTCGCCAAGGACGGCCTGGATGCGCTCGAGCGGCTCGCGGAGGAGGTGCCGAGCATCGTCCTGTCGGACATCGAGATGCCGCGCATGGACGGCTTCGACCTGGTCCGCAACATCCGCGCCGACGCCCGCTGGCGCAGCCTGCCGGTGATCATGATCACGTCGCGGATCGCGCAGAAGCACCGCGAGCACGCGGCCGAGCTCGGCGTCGACCATTACCTCGGCAAGCCCTATTCCGAGGAAGACCTGCTCGCGCTCGTCGGCCGCTACACCGTGGTCGCGCCGGCCGTCGCCTGAACATCGGCGCAGCGCCAAGCGGCCTCAGGCTCGCGCGGCCTTGACCACGGCATAGCGCTGGAGGGTCTTTTCGCGCGCCTCGGCGTGGTCGACGATCGGCGCCGGATAGTTCCGGCCGAGCTCGACGCCGGCGGCCTCGAGCTCGATCGGGCTCGCCTCCCAGGGAGCGTGGATGTCGCCGCCGAGCCCGGCCACCTGCGGCAGGTAGCGGGCGATGAACTTGCCGTCGGGGTCGAAGCGGCGGCTCTGCGTCACCGGGTTGAAGATCCTGAACCACGGCTGGGCATCGCCGCCGGTCGAGGCGACCCATTGCCAGCCGCCGTTGTTCGAGGCCAGCTCGTAGTCGACCAGGTGCAGTGCGAAATGGGCTTCGCCGCGGCGCCAGTCCACGCCCAGGTCCTTGACCAGGAAGCTCGCCGCGACCATGCGCAGGCGGTTGTGCATCCAGCCGGTGTGCTGCAGCTGCAGCATGGCCGCGTCGACGATCGGATAGCCGGTGCGCGCCTCGCACCAGGCCGCGAAGGCCTCGTCGGCGTGGCGGCCATGCTCGAAGCGGACGCGGTCGAACGCCGGGTTGCCGCTCGCGCCGACGACGTGCGGGTGGTGGTGCAGGACCTGCTGGTAGAAGTCGCGCCAGATCAGCTCCGACAGCCACACCGTCGCGCCGCGGCTGCCGTGCGCGCCGGCGGCAGCGATTCGCTCGCGCGCGATGCGAACCAACCGGCGCACCGAGATCGTTCCGAAGCGCAGGTGCACGCCGAGATAGCTCGGCCCCTTCACCGCCGGGAAGTCGCGCGTGCTGTCGTAGCGGTCGATCCGTTCGACGAAGTCGGCGAGCAGGTCCTCTGCGGCTGCCGTGCCCGGGCGGATGTGCAGCTCGGCGAGGTTCGTCTTCTCGAAGCCGAGCCCGACCAGGGTGGGCCGCGTCGCGTCGACGTCCTCGGGTGGCGCGGCGAGGGCGCCGGCATGCCGATCGATCGGGTAGGCGCCGACGTAGAAGTCGTCGACCTTCTTCAGCCAGGCGGTCATGTAGGGCGTGAAGACGCCGTAGGGCTTGCCGCTCACGGTCAGGATCTCGCTGCGCTCGAAGATCACGTGGTCTTTCGAGGTGTGCAGGGCGACGCCGCGGTCGGCGAGCAGGCCGCGCACGCGCGCGTCCCGGGCCAGCGCGTACGGGTCGTCGTCGTGGTTGGCGAAGACCGCCTGCACGTGCAGCGCCTCGGCCAGGGCGACGATCTCCTCGGCCGCGGGGCCGTGCCGGACGAGGAGGCGGACGCCCGGCGTGCCGTGCGCCTGGCCGAGGGCGCCGAGGTCGGCGTCCAGGGCTTCGACGGCGCCGTGGATGAACTCGACCCGGCGATCGGCGCGCGGCAGGGGGTCGAGGATCTCGCGGTCGAACACGAAGGCGCACCAGACCTGGCGCGCCGAGCGCAGGGCGTGGTGGAGCGCGGCATGGTCCGCCGCACGCAGGTCGCGGCGACACCAGACGAGCACCGCGTCGAGAGATTTCTCCATGGTGCGCAGTGTGCCGAAAGCCGCGCCGACCGACCGCGCCCGGCCCTGCGTCCGCAGGCGAACGCCATGCGGAATAAAATGGCGCCATGGCGTCGGGCTCGATCAATCTCACCAACCAGTTCCTCATCGCCATGCCGGGCATGGGCGACGGAACGTTCGCCGGCACCGTCGTCTACCTGTGCGAGCACACCGACAAGGGCGCGCTCGGCCTGGTCATCAACAAGCCGATCGACATCACCCTGCGGAACCTGTTCGAGAAGGTGGAGCTGTCGCTCGACCGCGAGGACATCGCCGAGCTGCCGGTCTACTTCGGCGGCCCGGTGCAGACCGAGCGCGGCTTCGTCCTGCACGAGGCTCTGGACGGCAGCGACGAGGACAGCGGCTACAACTCGTCGCTGAAGATCGAGGGCGGCCTCGAGATGACGACGAGCAAGGACGTTCTCGAGGCGATCTCCAGCGGCACCGGGCCGAAGAAGATGCTGGTCACGCTCGGCTACAGCGGCTGGGCGGCCGGCCAGCTCGAGGACGAGCTCAGCCGCAATGGCTGGATCAACGTCGAGGCCGAGCCGGGCATCATCTTCGACACGCCGGTGCACCAGCGCTACGACAAGGCGCTGTCGCTGCTCGGCATCGATGCCGGCATGCTCAGCTCCGACGCGGGGCATGCGTGAGCGTCACCCTGGCCGCGCACCCGCAAGTCCTTTCCTTCCTCGCTTTCGATTTCGGAACCCGCCGCATCGGCGTGGCGACCGGCAATTCGCTGACGCGGACTGCGACGCCGCTGACGACGCTCGGCGCGCAGGGCGCAGCCCGCCTCGGCGCCATCGCTGCCCTGGTCGACGCGTGGCAGCCGTCGGCGCTGATCGTCGGGGTTCCGTTCCACCCCGACGGTGCGGCGCACGCCAACACGGCGCGGGCGCGCCGCTTCGGGCGCGAGCTGCAGGCGCGCTTCGGCCTGCCGGTGCACGAGGTCGACGAGCGCTACAGCACGACGTCCGCGCGCAGCGCTGGCGCCGCCGATGCCGATGCCGCCGCGGCGGCGATCATCCTCGAGCAGCACCTCGCCACCTTGCCATGAAGAGCACCGCGCCGGTCGACCCGCACCGCCTCGATGCCGAGGCGCTGTACCGCGAGCTCGTCGGCGGGGTGCGGGCCCTGCTCAGGCCGGGCGCAGTGCTCGTCGGCATTTGGTCCGGCGGCGCGTGGCTGGCGGAGCGGCTGCAGAAGGACCTCGGCCTGGAGGGGGCGCCCGGCGTGATCTCGAGCGCCCTGCACCGCGACGACTTCTCGCAGCGCGGCCTGAGCGGCGGCGCCGGCCAGACCAAGCTGCCGTTCGTCGTCGACGGCCGGCCCATCGTCCTCGTCGACGACGTGCTCTATACCGGCCGCACCATCCGGGCGGCGATCAACGAGCTGTACGACTTCGGCCGGCCGGCGAGCGTGGCCCTGGCCGTGCTCGTCGATCGCGGCGGCCGCGAGCTGCCGATCGAGGCCGCCTGTGCCGTGGCCCGTGTCGAGCTCGGCGCGGCGCAGCGCCTGCGCCTGGCCCGCGACGACGCGGGCCGGTTCAGCTTCCAGATCCACTGACACGGCACGCCGCACCATGTCCGCCCGTCGCAACCCGCAGCTGAACCGCAACGACGAGCTCATCCATCTGCTCTCGATCGAGGGCCTGCCGCAGGCGGTGCTGCATCACATCCTCGACACCGCCGGGACGTTCCTGAGCGTCAACGAGCGCGACGTCAAGAAGGTGCCGCTGCTGCGCGGCAAGAGCGTGTTCAACCTGTTCTTCGAGAACTCGACGCGGACGCGCACCACCTTCGAGATCGCCGCCAAGCGGCTCTCGGCCGACGTCATCAACCTCGACATCGCCCGCTCGAGCACGGCCAAGGGCGAGAGCCTGCTCGACACGATCGCCAACCTGTCGGCGATGCATGCCGACATGTTCGTCGTCCGCCACTCGGAAAGCGGCGCGCCCTACCTCATCGCCCGCCACTGCGCGCCGCACGTGCATGTCGTCAACGCCGGCGACGGCCGGCACTCGCACCCGACGCAGGGGCTGCTCGACATGTACACGATCCGCCACTACAAGAAGGACTTCCGCCAGCTGACGGTGGCGATCGTCGGCGACGTCGTCCACTCGCGCGTCGCCCGCTCCGACATCCACGCCCTGACCACGCTCGGCGCGCCGGAGATCCGCGTCGTCGGGCCCAAGACGCTGGTCCCGGGCGACTTGAAGGAGATGGGCGTGCGCGTCTGCCACGACCTCGACGAGGGCATCCGCGGCGCCGACGTCATCATCGCCCTGCGCCTGCAGAACGAGCGCATGAGCGGGGCGATGCTGCCGAGCGCGAGCGAGTACTACAAGACCTTCGGCCTCAACGCCGAGAAGCTGGCTCTGGCCAAGCCCGACGCGATCGTCATGCACCCCGGGCCGATCAACCGTGGCGTCGAGATCGACTCCGTCGTCGCCGACGGGAGCCAGAGCGTCATCCTGCCGCAGGTCACGTTCGGCATCGCGGTGCGCATGGCGGTCATGTCGATCATCGCCGGCAACAGCGCTTGAGAAGCCAGCCAAGGGAACGCGTGTGAAGATCTTGATCCGCAACGCCCGCCTGCTCGACCCCGGCAGCAGCCGCGACGAGAGCGGCTCGCTCGCCGTCGCCGACGGACGCATCGTCGCCGGCGAGGCGTTCACGCCGGAACGGACCATCGACGCGCGCGGGGCGGTCGTCGTGCCCGGCCTCGTCGACCTCGCCGCCCGCCTGGGCGAGCCGGGCCACGAGCACGCGGGCCTGCTCGAATCGGAGCTCGCAGCCGCGGTCGCCGGCGGCGTCACCAGCCTGGTCTGCCCGCCCGACACCGAGCCGGTGCTCGACGAGCCCGGCCTCGTCGAGATGCTCAAGTTCCGGGCCCGCAACCTGAACCTGGCCCGGCTGCATCCGCTCGGCGCCCTGACGCGCGGCCTCGCCGGCGAGGCCCTGACGGAGATGGCGGAGCTCACCGAGGCCGGCTGCATCGGCTTCGGCCAGGCCGACATGCCGGTGCGCGACACCCTCGTCCTGCACCGGGCCCTGCAGTACGCGTCGACCTTCGGCTACTCGGTGTGGCTGCGGCCGAACGATGCCTGGCTCGGCAACGGCGTCGCCGCCAAGGGCCCGCTCGCCACCCGCATGGGCCTCACCGGCGTGCCGGTGATCGCCGAGACCATCGCCCTGGCCACGCTCTTCGAGCTCGTGCGCGACACCGGCGCTCGCGTGCACCTGTGCCGCCTCAGCAGCGCCGCCGGCGTCGAGATGGTCCGCCGCGCCAAGGCCGAGCGCCTGCCGGTGACCTGCGACGCCAGCATCCACCAGCTGCACCTGATCGACGTCGACCTGGGTTACTTCGACTCGGCCATGCGCCTGGTGCCGCCGCTGCGCCAGCAGCGCGACCGCGACGCGATCCGCGCCGGCCTGGCCGACGGCACCATCGATGCGCTGGTAAGCGACCACACACCGGTTGCCGAGGACGCCAAGCACCTGCCGTTCGCCGAAGCCGAGCCCGGCGCCACCGGCCTCGAGCTTCTCCTCGGCGCGGCCTTGAAGTGGGGCGAGGCCGACGGGGTCGGCCTGGCGCGGACGCTGGCGACGGTGACGAGCCGGCCCGCGGCCTTGCTGGCCGGACTGTCGGCGGCCGCGTCGCCAGTCGGGGAAGTGGCGCCCTCCGGCCTCGACGTGGGCGCACCGGCCGACCTCTGCGTCTTCGCGCCCGACGAGCACTGGATGGTCGACCCGTCGCTGCTGAAGAGCCGGAGCCGGCACACGCCCTTCATGGGCCAGGAGATGCCCGGCCGCGTGCGCTGCACCCTGGTCGCCGGCCGCGTCGCCTTCGAAGCGGACTAGCGGCGGATGCGGGCACGCGCCGCGCTGCGCCTCGCCCGGGCCGTGGCGAACGGCCTGTACGGGCTCGCCGTAGTCCTCTTCGTCTTTCCGCGCCTCGACGAGCGCGAGCGCCAGGCACGCATCCGCCGCTGGTCCATCGCGACGCTGCGCGCCATGGGCATCGGCCTGCAGGTCGAGGGTGCACCTGCCGCGGGCGGCGGCCTGCTCGCCGCCAACCACGTGTCGTGGCTCGACATCATGGCCATCCACGCCGCCGAGCCGGCGGCGCGCTTCGTCTCGAAGGCCGATGTCAAGGCCTGGCCGCTGGTGTCACGACTGGTCGACGCCGCCGGCACCCTCTACCTCGAGCGCGACCGCAAGCGCGACGCGCTGCGCGTCGTCCATGCCATGGCGTCGGCGCTGCAGCAAGGCCAGACCGTCGCCATCTTCCCCGAGGGGACGACGTCGACCGGGCACTGCCTGCTGCCCTTCCACGCCAACCTCCTGCAGGCAGCGATCGCAACGGGCACGCCGGTGCAGCCGGTCGCGCTGCGGTACGCCGATGCCACCCACGCCGTGAGCCTGGCGGCGGAATTCGTCGGTGCCACCACCTTGCTGCAGAGCCTCTGGCGCACCGCCTGCGGCGAGCGGCTGGTGGTCCGCCTCGTCTTCCTGCCGCCCGTGTCGAGCGCGGGTGCCGAACGGCGCGCCCTGGCCGAGCGCCTGCGCGGCGACATCGCCGCCGCGCTGGAACGGCCTCAGCCGGCCCGGCCCTGAGCGGCGACCGCGGCAGCCGCCTTCGCGGCGGCTGCGGCATCGCCGAGGTAGTAGCTGCGGAGCGGCCGCAGCGAACGGTCGAGCTCGTAGACCAGCGGAATGCCGTTCGGGATGTTGAGGCCGACGATGTCGGCGTCCGAAATGCCATCGAGGTACTTCACGAGCGCCCGCATGCTGTTGCCGTGGGCCGAGATCAGGAGGCGCTCGCCGCCCGCGATCGCCGGTGCCAGCGTCTCGTGCCAAAAGGGGAGAACCCGGTCGACGGTGTCCTTCAGACATTCGGTGAGCGGGACCTGGCTCGGGTCGAGCGACGCATAGCGCGGATCGCCGCGTTCGCTGCGCGGATCGCCCGCCGGCAGGGCCGGCGGCGGCACGTCGTAGCTGCGGCGCCAGGCGAGCACCTGCTCGTTGCCGAACTTGCGCGCGGTCTCGGCCTTGTCGAGGCCCTGCAGCGCACCGTAATGGCGCTCGTTCAGATGCCAGTCGTTGCTCACCGGCAGCCAGGTCCGGTCCATCTGGTCGAGCGCGTGCCACAGGGTCCAGATCGCCCGCTTCAGAACCGAGGTCCAGGCGCGGTCGAATTCGTAGCCCTCGGCTTTCAGCAGGCGCCCGGCGGCGCGGGCCTGCTCGACGCCGGTCGGCGTGAGGTCGACGTCGGTCCAGCCGGTGAAGCGGTTCTCGAGGTTCCAGGTCGATTCGCCGTGGCGAAGCAGGACGAGCTTGTGCATGGGGGATGCCCGCACCGGATGAGCGGAAGGGGTCGAATTCTATAATTCGTGTTTTGCTCCGGCGCCGGTCGCTCGCATCACCTTGGACTTCGTTCTCCACAACTGGCACCTCTTTGCCGCCGCCCTCGTCTCGGGAGGCCTGCTCCTGTGGCCGACGCTGCTGCGGGCCGGGGCCGGCGGCGGCGTCTCCACGGCCGACGCGGTGCGCCTCATCAACCGCGAGAAGGCGGTGCTGATCGACATCAGCGAGCCTGCCGAGTACGCCGCCGGGCATGCCCTCGGCGCCCGGAGCGTGCCGCTGGCGACGCTGGCGACCTCGCGCGAGCTGCCGAAGAACAAGGCCCTGCCGCTGGTCGTCGTCTGCCCGACGGGTTCGCGCGCGCCGCGGGCCGTGATCGAGCTGAAGAAGCTGGGTTTCGCCAACATCAGCGTGCTCGCCGGTGGCCTGAACGCCTGGCGTGCGGCCAACCTTCCCATCGAAAAGGCGGCGTAGCTCGAGATGCAGGCCGTCAAGATGTACAGCACCTCCAGCTGCCCGTTCTGCCACCGCGCCAAGGCCTTGCTGCGCCAGCGCGGCGTCGAGTCGATCGACGAGATCCGCGTCGACGAGGAGCCCGGCGCCCGCGCGGCGATGATCCAGCGCACCCAGCGCTACACCGTGCCGCAGATCTTCATCGGCGAGACGCATGTCGGCGGCTGCGACGACCTGGTCGCCCTCGACCGTGCCGGCGGACTCGAGCCGCTGCTGGCCGGGACGCAATAATTCCTTCGCGCTCCGCCGAGCTGCCTTCCACCCTACTCCGGTGCCTCGCCGCAGGCGCCCCTCCTCCTTCCTTCGAGAGTTCCGCATGGCCGACAACACAGACAACACGCCCCTGTTCCAGATCCAGCGGATGTACCTCAAGGACCTGTCGCTCGAGCAGCCCAACTCGCCGCAGGTCCTGCTCGAGCAGGGGCAGCCGCAGGTGGAGATCAACCTGGCGATCGGCTCCGAGCTGGTCGCCGAGGCGATGTACGAGGTCACCGTGACCGCGACGGTCACGACCAAGATCAATGACAAGACGCTGTTCCTGGTCGAGGCCAAGCAGGGCGGCATCTTCGAGATCCGCAACATCCCGGACGAGCAGCTGAGGCAGATCCTCGGCATCGCCTGCCCCGGCATCGTCTACCCCTACCTCCGCGCCATCGTCTCCGACGTCTGCACCCGCGCCGGCTTCCCGCCGGTGGTGCTCTCGGAGGTGAACTTCCAGGCGATGTACGAGGCGCAGCAGGCCCAGGCGCAGGCGCAAGGGACGCCGCCGGTCGCCAACGGCTCGGGCGCCCCGAGCATCATCGTCAGCTGAGGCGCCGGGGCAGGCGGCGCCTCGACCGGGCCGCATGAACCTGAGCGTGCTCGGCGCCGGTGCCTGGGGCACCGCCCTCGCCGTGCATGCGTCGGCCGGCAACGCCGCGCGCCTCTGGGCGCGCGACGCGCAGCAGGCGGCGCGGATGGACACCCTGCGCAGCAACGTCCGCTACCTGCCGGGCGTGGCCCTGCCGCCGGCGCTGCAGGTCAGCAGCGACTTCGATGCCTCGGTGCGTCACGGTGAAGGCGGGTTGATCGTGGTCGCCACGCCGATGGCCGGGCTGGAGGCGATCCTGCGCCGATTGCCGGCGGACCTCGACGCCGACCTGGTCTGGTTGTGCAAGGGCTTCCAGGACGGCACCGCCCGGCTCGGTCACGAGGTCGCCCGACACGCCTGCCCGCAACTGCGCGTGGGCGTCCTCACCGGTCCGAGCTTCGCGATCGAGGTGGCGCGCGGGCAGCCGACGGCGCTGGTCGTGGCGAGCACGCAGGCCAGCGTCCGCGAAGCTGCCGTCGCCGCCTTGCACGGCGCGACCCTGCGCATCTACACCTCGCACGACCCGGTCGGCGCCGAAGTCGGCGGCGCGGTGAAGAACGTGCTCGCGATCGCGACCGGCATCGCCGACGGGCTCGGCCTCGGCCTGAACGCACGCGCCGCCCTGATCACGCGCGGCCTCGCCGAGATGACGCGGCTCGGCGTCGCGCTCGGCGCCGACGCGGGCACCTTCATGGGCCTCTCCGGGCTGGGCGACCTCGTCCTCACGACCACCGGCGATCTGTCGCGCAACCGGACCGTGGGCCTGCGCCTGGCAGCCGGCGAACGGCTCGACGCCATCCTCGCCGACCTCGGCCACGTCGCCGAGGGCGTGCGCAGCGCCTCGATGGTGCTGCA
>NZ_JANODC010000365.1:0-7657 GCF_031412495.1 Rhizobacter sp.
GAGTACATCGTCTGCGATTCGCCGGCCGGCATCGAGACCGGCGCGCTGATGGCAATGCACTTCGCCGACGAGGCGCTGGTTGTCACCAACCCGGAGGTCTCGTCGGTGCGCGACTCCGACCGCATTCTCGGCATGCTGGCCTCCAAGACCAAGCGCGCCAAGGAAGGCGGCGATCCGATCAAGGAACACCTGCTGATCACACGCTACAACCCGAACCGCGTCGACCAGGGCCAGATGCTGTCGCTCGACGACATCAAGGACATCCTGCGAATCAAGCTGATCGGCGTCATCCCCGAGTCGGACAAGGTGCTCGACGCGTCGAACCAGGGCCTGCCGGCGGTGCACATGAAGGACAGCGAGGTCGCCGAGGCCTACAAGGACGTCGTCGCGCGCTTCCTCGGCGAGCAGCGGCCGATGCGCTTCGTCGAGGCCGACAAGCCTGGCTTCTTCAAGCGCCTGTTCGGCGGGAGGTGAGCGATGTCCCTGCTCTCCTACTTTCTTGGCGAGAAGAAGAAGACGGCCAGCGTCGCCATGGAGCGCCTGCAGCTCATCCTCTCGCACGAGCGCGGCGGCGGCGGCTCTCGCGCCGACTACCTGCCGGCCCTGCAGCGCGAGCTGGTCGCGGTGATCTCCAAGTACGTCCGGATCAGCCCGGACGACATCCGCGTGCACCTGCAGACGCAGGACAACCTCGACATCCTCGAAGTGAAGATCGAGCTGCCCGACGCGGTGCGCTGATCGCGGCGCGCGGCAGAACCCGCAGACGCCGCCTGTAGACTGCGCCGGGTCCTGCGGCCACCGGTCTCGACATCCGGCACCGCATCGACCGTCCTTCCTCCAACCGGGAGCGGCAGATGAGTCGAGGCGGGCGCGCCACCCCAACGCCCGGCGCGCGCCGGGGACCTTCCGCGTGGCTGGCCGCCGGCCTGCGCGTCACGGAGCAGCGCAGCGCTGCAGCCGTCCACCGAGTCCTCGTCGCCGACGTCGCCCGGCTCCTGGGCGCACGCGCCGTGCTGCTCGCGGTCGATCAAGGCGGGCTGCCGGTGCTCGCGGTGGGCCGCGTGCCGCGCGGCGACGACGCCGAGGCGCTGCTGCAGATCGTCGTTGCATGGCTCGAGGAGGCGGCGCGCACGCGCACCGGCGGCCTGCGCCACGGGCCGGCCGACGCCGCACCCGTCGAACAGCGCTCGTGCCTGGTCGCACCGCTGGTGGCCGGCGACGCGGTCCTCGGCGTTCTCTATGCCGATATCGACGGCACGGCCGGCCGGTTCACCGACGACGACCTCGCCGCGGTCGCGCTGCTCGCACGGCAGGCGGGCCGGACGCTCGCCACCCTGGGCGAGGCGAGCGCGTCCCGACGCGAGCTCGAGCGCCGCAGCGCCGAGCTGGCGGTCATCCACAGCATCCACCAGGGCCTCGCCGCCGGGCTCGGCTTCCAGGGCATCGTCGACCGCGTCGGCGACAAGCTGAGAGAGCTGCTGCGCACCGGCGACATCGGCGTGCGCTGGTTCGACCCCGACACCGGCCTGATCCACTTCCTCTACGAATACGAGCACGGCAAGCGCGTCCACGTCGAGCCGATGCCGCGGGTGCCGGGCGGCCCGGGCGAGCAGATGGAGCGCACCCGCCGCCCGCTGGTGCTGAACACGCGGGCGGAGCGCGCCGCCGCCGGCATCCGCGACATCCCCGGCACCGACGCGTCGCTGTCGGTGGCCTTCGTGCCGATCCTCGGTCGCGAACGGCTCCTCGGCGCGATCGTCCTCGAGAACTACGAGCGCGAGCACGCGTACGGCGAGGCCGAAGTCCGCCTCCTCGGAAACGCCGCCCTGGAGATGGGGCTCGCGCTGGAGAACGCCCGGCTGTTCGACGAGACCCAGCGCCTGCTGAAGGAGGCCGATCGCCGCGAACGCGACCTGAGCGCAGCGCTGGAGCGGCAGACGGCCACCGGTGACATCCTGCGCGTCATCAGCAGCTCGGTGACCGACTCTCAGCCCGTCTTCGATGCGATCGTCGCCAGCTGCCAGCGGCTGTTCGGCGGAAAGGCCGTCAACCTCCTGCTCGCCTCCGACGACACGCTCGTCCGGGTCGCCGTCACGAGCGACGGCTCGATGGGCCTCGATCGCGCCGATCGATGGCCGCTCGACCGCGAGAGCGTGTCCGGCGAGTGCGTCGTGACGTCGCGGGTCGTGGTCGTGCCGGACAGCGATGCGGTGCTCGAGCGCTTCCCGCGCACGCGCGATCTCGCCGCGGCGATCGGCTGGCGCGCCGGGATGTTCGTTCCCCTGCTGCGCGAGGGCCGCGCCATCGGCTGCATCGGCATCCTGCGCGCCGAGCCCGGCACGTTCGACGACAACGACGTTGCGCTGGCCCGGACCTTTGCCGACCAGGCCGTGATCGCGATCGAGAACGCCCGGCTGTTCAAGGAGACCCGGGAGGCCCTCGAGCGGCAGACCGCGACCGCCGAGGTGCTGCAGGTCATCAGCAGCTCCGTGGCCGACACCGCTCCCGTCTTCGAGAAGATCATCGACAGCTGCGCGCGTCTGTTCGCCAGCGAGGAGATCAGCATCTTCCTCGTCGGCGACGATCGCCTGGTGCGCACGGCAGCCCGACGCGGCTCGATCTCCGCGCCGATCGACCATGACGAGGCGAAGCCGCTGGAGCAAAGTCAGACCGGACAGGTGATACGCGACCGGCGGGTGCTGCACATTCCTGATATCAGCGCGCTGGCTGCCACGCAGCCGGGAGTCCGGGACTTCGTCGAACGGGCCGGAAACGTCTCGCTCATGGTCGCGCCGATGCTTTGGGAAGACAGCGGCATCGGCTCCATCGGCGTGCTCAGGCAGCCGGCGCGCCCGTTCTCCGCGAACGAGCTCGCGCTGCTGAAGACCTTCGCCGACCAGGCGACGATCGCGATTCAGAACGCGCGCCTGTTCAACGAGACCAAGGAGGCCCTCGAGCAGCAGACCGCATCGGCCGAGGTGCTGCAGGTAATCGGCAGCTCGGTGTCCGACACCCGGCCGGTCTTCGAACGGATCCTGGCGAGCGCCGGGCGGATCCTGAGCACGAACTACGTCAACATCGGCCTCATCGGCGAGGACGGCCTGGTGCATCTCGACGTCAACCCCGAGCCGCAGTTTCCCGGCGACGCCCTGTACCCCACCGTCGTCGAGTACCTCCATCGCACATTTCCGGCCCCGGTGCGCGAGACCTTGCACGGCTACGTCGCGCACAAGCGGACCGTCCTCCACTATCCCGACATGATGCACGGCAAGGACGTGCCGGCGGCGATGCGCGAGGCCACGACGTGGATGGGCGAGCATTCGCAGCTGTACGTGCCGCTGATCTGGAACGGCAAGGGCATCGGTACCTTCGGGATCGCCCGCTTCCCGGTCAGGCCCTTCAGCGACAAGGAAATCGCGCTGATCAAGACCTTCGCCGACCAGGCCGTCATCGCCATCCAGAACGCGCGGATGTTCAACGAGACCAAGGAAGCGCTGGAGCAGCAGAAGGCATCGGCCGAGGTGCTGAGCGTCATCAGCAGTTCGGTGTCGGACAGCGCGCCCGTGTTCCAGGCCATCGTCGAGAGCTGCTGCCGCCTCTTCGTGGGCGGCAACGCCATCATCTCCCTGGTGGGCGAGGACGGCAGGGTCCGTCACGAGGCCATTGCCGGGTCCCCGGGCGACCATGGCATGCAGTCCGACGACGCACGCCGATACCTGGATCGCGGCTATCCGCGCCCGCTGGAGCAGTCCTACCAGGCCTATCCGATCAGGAAGCGCGAGGTCGTCCACTACCCCGACATGATCCATGGCCCCGGGGTTCCCGAAAGCATGCGGCAGATGGGCCGCGACGTCGGCAACTTCTCCATGCTGATCGCGCCGATGCTGTGGGAAGGCAGAGGCATCGGCACGATCCACGTCGCACGCTTTCCGCCGGTGCCGTTCAACCAGAAGGAGTTCGGCCTGCTGCGCACGTTCGCCGACCAGGCCGTGATCGCGATTCAGAACGCACGCCTGTTCAACGAGACGCAGGAGGCGCTGCAGCAGCAGAAGGCGTCAGCAGACGTGCTGGCCGTCATCAGCAGCTCGGTCTCCGATGCGCAACCGGTGTTCGAGAAGATCCTCGAAAGCTGCAAGCACCTGTTCGGCGGCGACGAGCTCGACGTGCTGCTGGTCGACGAGCAAGGCATGCTGCGCATCGCCGCGTACCTCGGCGAGTCGCACGACATCGTCGCCGCGACGTTTCCGGCGCCGGTGGATCGCACGCCGGCAGGACGGGCCCTGCGCGAGCGACGCGTGATGCACTGGCCCGACCTGGAGAACGGCGACGACGTGCCGGGCGTGCTGCGGAAGATGGCCAAGCTGATCGGCTACCGCTCGATGGTGTTCGCACCGATGCTCTGGAAGGACCAGGGCATCGGCGCGATCGGGGTGGCGCGGTCCACCGGCCCGTTCAAGGCGAAGGAACTGGCGATGCTGCAGACCTTCGCCGACCAGGCGGTGATCGCGATCCAGAACGCGCGGCTGTTCAACGAGACGAAGGAAGCGCTGGAGCAGCAGACGGCGATGGCCGAGGTGCTGGAGGTCATCAGCAGTTCAGTGGCCGACGCGCAACCGGTGTTCGACAAGATCCTCGACAGCTGCCAGCGGCTGATCGACTGCTCGGACCTGTCGGTGCTGACGGTCGACGAAGAGTCGATGGTCCACCTCGGTTCCGTGCGCGGAGACCAGGGCAGCCAGTTCGCGAAGTTCCGGTCCGTTCCGGTCGAGCAGACGGTGATCGCCGAAGCCCTGGGCGAGCGACGGGTGATGAGCTATCCGGATGCGCTGCACGGCGACGGCGTGCCCGAGCTGATCCGCCGCATGGTGGCCAAGACGGGCAATTGCTCGCTCGCGATCGCCCCGATGGTGTGGCAGGAGCGAGGCGTCGGCGCCTTGCTCGTCGTACGCCGCAACCTCCAGGCGTTTGCCGCCAAGGAGATCGCCCTGCTCGAGATGTTCGCCGACCAGGCAGCCATCGCGATCCAGAACGCGCGGCTGTTCAAGGAGACGCAGGAAGCGCTGGAGCAGCAGCGCACCTCGGCCGAGGTGCTGAAGGTCATCAGCAACTCGGTGGCCGACACGGCGCCCGTGTTCGACGCCATCGCGCAGGCCTGCCAGCAGCTGTTCACGAGCGACCAGGTGGTAATCTCGCTCGTCGGCGACGACGGGATGGTCTCGCACGTCAAGCTCGAACACACGCCGACGATGTCGCGCGCCGATGCCGACAAGGCATGGCGGCGCCTGAACGATGGGTTCCCGCGGCCGCTGGCACAGTCGTACCAGGGCTACCCCATCCGCAAGCGGCGCGTCATCCACTATCCCGACCTCGCGAACGGCCCCGGTGTTCCCGCCGGCATCCGCGTGATCACGGAGGAGGTGGGCAACTTCTCGATGCTGATCGCCCCGATGCTGTGGGAAGACCGCGGCATCGGCACCATCCACCTCGTGCGCCAGCCGCCGCGCGCGTTCAGCGACAAGGAGCATGCGCTGCTGCAGAGCTTCGCCGACCAGGCGGTGATCGCGATCCAGAACGCCCGGCTTTTCAAGGCCGCCCAGGAAGCCCGCGCCGCCGCGGAGGCCGCCAACGAGGCGAAGAGCTCGTTCCTGGCGACCATGAGCCACGAGATCCGCACGCCGATGAACGCCGTCATCGGCATGAGTGGCCTGCTCCTCGACACGCCGCTGGACGACGAGCAGCGCGACTTCGCCTCCACCATCCGCGACTCCGGCGACGCGCTGCTGACCATCATCAACGACATCCTCGACTTCTCGAAGATCGAGGCCGGGCGGATGGACATCGAGTCGCATCCGTTCGACCTCCGCGAGTGCGTCGAGTCGGCGCTCGATCTCGTCAGCACGCGCGCCACCGAGAAGCAGCTCGACATCGCCTACGTGTTCGAGGGCGACGTGCCGCCGGCCATCGGCGCCGACCTGACGCGGCTGCGCCAGATCCTCCTCAACCTGCTCGCCAATGCCGTCAAGTTCACCGAGAGCGGCGAGGTCGTCGTCACCGTGCGCAGCGAGGCACGCCCTGCCGGTCGTGCCCTGCTGAGCTTCGCCGTGCAGGACACCGGCATCGGCCTCAGCCCCGAAGGCATGTCGCGCCTGTTCCAGTCGTTCTCGCAGGCCGACTCGAGCACGACGCGCAAGTACGGCGGCACGGGCCTGGGCCTGGCGATCAGCCGGCGCCTCGCCGAGCTCATGGGGGGCAGGATGTGGGCCGAGAGCGAGGGGCCGGGAAAGGGGTCGACCTTCTTCTTCACCATCGAGGCCGACGTCGCCGAGATGCCGGCGAGCCGACGCCGCGACTTCGTCGGGGTCCAGCCCGAGCTGCAGGGCAAGCGCGTCCTGGTGGTCGACGACAACGCGACCAACCGCCGCATCCTGGCGCTGCAGGCCGCCAAGTGGGGCATGCCGTCCCGCGACACCGAGTCGCCGACCGAGGCCCTGCGCTGGCTCGAAGCCGGCGAGCGCTTCGACCTGGCGATCGTCGACATGCACATGCCCGAGATGGACGGCCTGTCGCTCGCGCGGCGCATCCGCGCCAGCCACCCGAAGCTGCCCCTGGTGCTGTTCAGCTCGCTCGGCCGCCGCGAGGCCGGCGACACCGAGTCGCTGTTCGCGGCCTACCTCGCCAAGCCGCTGCGCCAGTCGCACCTGTTCGACACCCTCGTCAACCTGCTCGCGCACGACAGCGTGGCGACGCCCGCAGCGGCATCGACCGCACCCCGCTTCGACCCGGGCATGGCGGCGCGCCACCCGCTGCGCATCCTGCTCGCCGAGGACAACGTGGTGAACCAGAAGCTGGCGATGCGCCTGCTGCAGCAGATGGGCTACCGCGCCGACCTCGCCGCCAACGGCATCGAGGCGGTCGACTCGGTCGAACGGCAGGCCTACGATGTCGTCCTCATGGACGTGCAGATGCCCGAGCTGGACGGACTCGACGCGACGCGCCGGATCTGCGCCCGCCTGCCGGCCGGCGAGCGCCCGCGCATCGTCGCCATGACCGCCAACGCGATGCAGGGCGACCGCGAGATGTGCCTGGCGGCCGGCATGGACGACTACCTGACCAAGCCGATCCGGGTCGAGCAGCTCGTCAAGGCGCTCGAAGGCGTGCCGGCGCGCCAGGACCACTGACATGGCCTCGCCCGCCATCGACCCGGCCATCTTCGCGGAGCTGCAGGAGACAGCCGGCGCCGACTTCGTCGCCGAGCTGATCGACACCTTCCTCGAGGAAGCGCCGCCGATGCTCGACGCCCTGCGCGCGTCGCTCGACGCACGTGACGCCGAGACCTTCCGTCGCGCCGCGCATTCGCTCAAGTCCAACGCCAGCACCTTCGGCGCCCTGGCGCTCGCGTCGCTGGCCCGCGATCTCGAGCTGAACGGCATCGAGGCCGCGCGCGCGGCCGGCGCGCTCGGCCCCCTGGCCGAGCACTACGCAGCGGCGGCCGCCGAGCTGAAGGCGCTGCGCGGTGGCTGACATCCGGCACGGCCCGGCGCGGCTGCTGGTCGCCGACGACAACATGGTCAACCGCCTGCTGCTGACGCGCAGCCTCGAGCTGCAGGGGCACAGCGTCGCGTCGGCGCCGAACGGCCGGGTCGCGCTCGAGATGCTG
>NZ_JANODC010000366.1:0-6035 GCF_031412495.1 Rhizobacter sp.
TCGTGACCCACGGGCTCGGATGCGCGACCGTGCTGCCGACGGGGCCGGAATTTCCCGCCGAAGCAGCGACGAACACGCCGGCGTCGGCGGCGAACAAGAAAGCGACCTCGACCGGGTCGAGGAAGTTGGTGCTGGTCCCGCGGAGGGAGAAATTGATGACGTCGACGCCGTCGGCAACGGCCTGGTCGATCGCCGCCACGCTGTCCGAGTTGAAGCAGCCGCCCTGGTCGTGGTTGCCCCAGCAGACCTTGTAAGCGGCGATGCGCGCCCGCGGCGCCATGCCGCTGATGCTGCCCAGGACCGCGGCCGCGCCGGTGGCGCGAACGTTCTCGTTTCCGCCCGCCGTCGAGGCGGTGTGCGAACCATGGCCGTCGGCGTCGCGCGCGGAGTTGAACTCGTAGGGGAACTCCGCCTTGATGCCCGCGTTGCCGCCGTAGCCGGCGTTGAAGTACTGCGCCGCGATCAGCTTCTGGTTGCAGTGGCTGCCGTTGAAGGCGTCGCCGGGCGTGCACTTGCCATGCCACCCCGGGATCTGCTGGTAGGCGCGCTTGCCGTCCGGGGTGCGGTCGGAGAAGCTCGGGTGCTCGGGCCAGATACCGCTGTCGACGATGCCGATGACGACGTTCTCGCCCTTGGCCTGGCTCCAGGCGCCACCCGCAGCCTTGAGGCCGAGGGAGTCGGGCGTGCTGCTGGTGGTCATCCGACGCGCCGTGTCCTTGGTGACGGCCAGCACGCCGGGAGTCTGGCGCAGCTTCTGCGCCTGCGCCTCGGTGAGCTCGGCGGCGAAGCCGTTGAACACGTAGCCGTAGCTGTACAGCTTCCTGCTGGCGCCGACGCGGGCCAGCGCCGTGTCGTGCTTCGACGTCAGCAGCGCCTTGTAGCTGACCACGGCCGGGCCGTTCGGATCGATCTTGAGGCCCTTGCCGGGCTTGGTGGCGGCGTAGCCGCGAATGCCGCCGCTGTAGGCCGTGACGGGCAGGTCGGCCATCTGGACGATGTAGGCCTTGTTGGTGCCCTTGCCCTTGCCGTCCGCGGCGGAGGCCACGGTCGCCGTCATCGCGCCGAGGCCCACGGCCGTGGCCATGGCCGTGGCCGACAGCCACCTGGTCGTCGTCATCTTGTTCACGCGGCCCCTCCGTTCATCGCTGGTCCACCGGTGCCGCAGCAGGTGATTGCACCCATCGCAACTCGCTGAGCGATCGTCGTCCGAGCCATCGTCAGTCGTCATAGTGGTTACCCGCGCGACGGGATTTCCCAATTGACCGGTGCGCGCCTAGTGATCTCGGAGGACAGACAAAAAGGCCGAGGGCGGCGAAGATAGCGGCCTCCTCTCAGGCCGAACACCCGATGCCCTGGACCCGGTGGATCACCCTCGCGGCCCTGCTCGCCGGCGCCGTGCTCCCTGTCCATGGCACCGATGACGACGCCGCTGCGGCCGCGGCCCGGGCCAGCCTCGAACGCGTCCGCACCCTGCGCGCGCAACGGCCAGGCGACGGGCTGCTCGCCTTCTATCAGGCGATCGCGCATGCCGCCCTCGGCGAGCGCGAGGCGGCGCTGGCCGAGCTGCGCACGCTGCTCGGGCGCCGTCTGGGCATCGTGCCGTCGAAGGGCATGGGCTTCGACGCGCTGTGGGCCGACGCAGAGTTCCAGGGCCTGCGCACCCAGCTCGGCGCCGAGGAGGTGCGCACGGCGCCGGCGCCGGTCGCCTTCCGCCTCACCGATGCGCGCCTGATCCCCGAGGGCATCGCCTTCGACCCCGACGGCCGGCGCTTCTTCGTCGGCAGCATCGCCCAGCGCAAGATCGTCGCCAGCGACCGGGTCGGCCGGGTGCGCGACTTCTCCCATCCCGGCGACAAGCTCGACGCCGTGCTTGGGCTGGCCGTCGACCCGCGCCGGCGCGTGCTCTATGCCGTGAGCACCAACGGCTTCGAGGACAGCGCCCGGGCCGAGCGGCGCAATGCCGTGCTGCGCTACGACCTCGCGCGCAACCGGCTCGCCGCACGCTACGACGTGCCGGCGGCGCTGCAGCTCAACGACATCGCCGTCGCACCCGACGGCACGCTCTACGCCACTGACTCGGGCGCCGGCTCGATCTACCGCATGCGGCCCGGCGAGAGCGCGCTGGCGCCGTTCGGCCCGGCGCAGGCCGCACCCGGCGCGAACGGCATCGCCGTCGGCGCCGACGGCGCCGTCTACGTGGCGGTGTCCACCGGCATCGTCCGTCTCGACGCGGACGGCACGCCGCAGCGGCTGGCGCAGCCGGACAGCGTCGTCACCGGCGGCATCGACGGCCTGTACTGGCACGAAGGCGACCTCGTTGGCGTGCAGAACGTGCCCAACCCGGGCCGCGTCGTCCGCCTCCGCCTGGGCGACGGCGGCCGCCGCATCGACGGCCTCCGGGTCCTGCAGTCGCACCACCACGGCGCCTTCGACGAGCCGACCACCGGCGCCATCGCCGAGGGCGCGCTGCACGTGCTCGCCAACAGCTACGTGCGACGCTTTCAGCCGGACGGCACGCTGAAGGAAAGCGACAGCCTGTCGCCGCCGATCGTCATCGCCGTGCCCCTCTAGCGGCGCCGGGCGGCGCCGCGCCGGCGCCGGCCGCTAGACCGTCTTCAGGCTCAGCCTGCGCAGCAGCGCCGTGGCGACGGCGCGGGCCTGGCGCCCGTGCAGGCCGGGCAGGCTGCCGGCGGCCTCGAAGCGGCGCTGCTCGAGCGCGTCCATCACCGCCGAGCAGACACGGCCGAGCTGGGCCGCGAGCAGCGCGTCCGGGTAGTCGGTCATCGCCGCCTTCATGCGGCGGACGAACAGGCGGTAGGCGACCGCGTCCATCGCCGTGCGCCCCTTCTCCATCGACTCGAGTCGAGCCGCGAGGTGGGCGATGTACATGCGCTTGCCGGAGAGGCGAACGGAACGCTCGTGCATGGGACGGACCTCGATGGAAGGAAGCAGGGCAAGGATGCCCCGCCGCGCCCAAGGCGATCGGCCGAGTAATACCCTTTCGCCAAGCCTGTTCAGCCGCGGGCCGCAGGAGCCTCGTTGATCCCGCCGTTCATGTTCGCCACCGGCATCGAGAACAGCTACCCGACGATCCAGGGCGGCCGGGTCCGCGTCGACGAGATGGCCAAGTGCGGGCACTACGAGCAGTGGCGCACCGACTTCGACTGCGTCCAGGAGCTCGGCATCCAGGTACTGCGCTACGGCCCGCCGCTGCACCGCACCTGGCTGGGGCCGGGCCGGCACGACTGGGAGTTCACCGACCTCGCCTTCGCCGAGCTGCTGCGCCGCGACATCACGCCGATGGTCGATCTGTGCCATTTCGGCATCCCCGACTGGATCGGCAACTTCCAGAACCCGGACTTCCCGGCCCTGTTCGCCGACTACGCACGCGCCTTCGCGCAGCGCTTTCCCTGGGTCCAGCTCTACACGCCCGTCAACGAGATGTTCATCTGCGCCACCTTCTCGGCGGCGTACGGCTGGTGGAACGAGCAGCTGCGCAGCGACCGCGCCTTCGTCACCGCGCTGAAGCACATCGTCAAGGCCAACGTGCTAGCGATGCAGGCGATCCTCGAAGTGCGGCCGGACGCGATCTTCGTGCAGAGCGAGTCGACCGAGTACTTCCACGCCGACAGCCCGGCCGCGATCAAGCCGGCCGAGATCGCCAACGCCAGGCGCTTCCTCTCGCTCGACCTCAACTACGGGCGGCGCGTCGACTCGGAGGTCTACGAGTACCTCTGCGACAACGGCATGACGCGGGAGGAGTACCACTTCTTCCTCGGCAAGGGCCTCAAGCAGCACTGCGTCATGGGCAACGACTACTACACGACCAACGAGCACCGCGTCTTCGCCGACGGCGAGACCTTGGCCTCGGGCGAGATCTTCGGCTACGACGGCATCACCTGGCAGTACTACGACCGCTACCGCCTGCCGGTGATGCACACCGAGACCAACTTCACCCAGGGCGAGCGCGGCGACGAGGCCGTGTTCTGGCTGTGGAAGCAGTGGGCCAATGTGCTGCACGTCCGCAACGAGGGCATTCCGGTGATCGGCTTCACCTGGTACTCGCTCACCGACCAGGTCGACTGGGACTCGGCCCTGCGCGAGGACCGCGGCCGGGTCAACGCGCTCGGCCTGTTCGACCTCGACCGCCGCATCCGGCCGGTCGGCGAGGCCTACCGCAAGATCATCCGCGAGTGGGGCAACGTGCTGCCGACGCAAAGCGTCTGCCTGCGCGTGCCGGTCTACTCGCCGCACGAGAGCCGGGCCGCGCACGAGGCCAGCGCACGCGACGCCGAGGCGCGCGCCGAGAAGGGCGACAGCCACGCGACGGCGCAGCTGCAGAACAGCGGCGGCGGCTGAGAGGCGGCGCATGCGCTTCGACGACAAGGTGGTCCTCGTGACCGGCGGCGCCACCGGCATCGGCCTGGCGACCTGCCTGCGCTTCGGCCGCGCCGGCGCGCGCGTCGTCGTCGCCGACCACAAGGCCGACCGCGCCGCGTCCGCCGTCGAGCAGCTGCACGGCGCCGGCGTGGCCGAGGCGATGGCCGCGACCTGCGACGTCGGCGTCGAGGCCGAGGTCGCGGCGGCTGTGGCGGCGACGATGGCGCGCTTCGGCCGGCTCGACGTCGTCGTCAACAACGCCGGCATCATGATCTTCAAGCCGATCGAGGCGCACACCGAGGCCGACATCCTGAACGTGCTGCGCGTCGACTTCCTCGGCGCCTTCTGGTTCACCAAGCACGCCTTCCTGAACTGCCGGCCGGGCGCCGCGATCGTCAACGTGTCGAGCATCCACGCCATCGAGACGACACCGCTCGTCGCCGCCTACGCCGCGGCGAAAGCGGCCGTGCTGTCGCTGACACGCACCGCGGCGATGGAAGGCAAGCCCCGGGGCATCCGAGCCAACGCCGTGCTGCCCGGGGCCATCGAGACGCCGATGCTGCGCGAGAACCCGAACGTGAAGTCGGGCGCCGAGGTGATCGAGGCCGCCGACGTCGGGCGGCCCGACGACGTCGCCGCGGCGATCGCCTACCTCGCCTCGGACGACGCCGCATTCGTCACCGGCGCCGAGCTCCGCGTCGACGGAGGTCGTCTGGCCCGTCTCTGAGCTGCGGCCTCGTCTCGCGCCGACCGTCAGCACGCTGCGCAAAGTGTGCTTTCCTCCCCGCGACCCGGGCCCAGCGCCGTGCGCTTTGCTGGCAACCTCCGCCGTCGCAACGAACGTCGCTCCGGAGCCCCATGTCAGCAGCCTTCACCGAAGAACAAGCCCGCGCCTACATGCACAAGCTGCTGGCGACCATGAGCCAGGCCGGCGGCTCCGACCTCTTCGTCGCCGCCGACTTCCCGCCGAGCATGAAGGCGCAGGGCAGCATGAAGCCGCTCACGGCCCAGAAGCTCGGCGCCGACGTCACCCGCATGCTCGCCCACTCGCTGATGAACGAGACGCAGCGGCAGGAGTTCGCCAAGGAGATGGAGTGCAACTTCGCCATCTCGATCCCCGGCGTGTCGCGCTTTCGCGTCAACGTGCACATGCAGCAGCGCTGCGTCAGCATGGTCATCCGGACGATCGCCTCGGAGATCCCGAACTTCGAGAAGCTCAAGCTGCCCGAGGTGCTGAAGGACGTGGTGATGAACAAGCGCGGTCTGGTGCTGGTGGTCGGCGCGACCGGCTCGGGCAAGTCGACCACGCTGGCGGCACTGATCGATCACCGCAACCGCACCTCGGCCGGCCACATCATCACGGTCGAAGACCCGGTGGAATACGTGCATGCCTCGCGCATGTCGCTGGTGACGCACCGCGAGGTCGGCGTCGACACCAAGTCCTGGCACCACGCGCTGAAGAACACGCTGCGCCAGGCGCCCGATGTGATTCTGATCGGCGAGATTCGCGACGCCGAGACCATGGAGCACGCGATCGCGTTCGCCGAGACCGGCCACCTGTGCCTGGGCACGCTGCACGCCAACAGCGCGAGCCAGACGATCGAGCGGATCATCAACTTCTTCCCGGAAGAGCGGCGCGCCCAGCTGCTGATGGA
>NZ_JANODC010000367.1:0-10988 GCF_031412495.1 Rhizobacter sp.
CCGTATTCGCGACGCCTCTCGACCTATGCCCTCGACGAGTTCTTCGTCCCGTCGCGGCAGCTCGAGCCCTTCGTGCGCGAGATGGGCCGCATCCTGCGCCGGCACCGGGTGACCGCCGTCAATGTCTCGATCCGGCACAGCTCCGCCGACACGCTGGCGCTGCTGCCGTGGGCCCGGGAGGAGGTGTTCTCGCTCGTGCTGTTCTACAAGCAGGGCGTCGACCTGCCGGCCCAGCGTGCCGTCGGCCTCTGGACGCGCGAGCTCATCGAAGCCGCCCTGCAGCACGGCGGCCGCTACTACCTGCCCTACCAGCTGCACGCCACGCGCGAGCAGTTCGAGCGCGCCTACCCCGAGGTCGCGCAGCTGCGCCAGCTCAAGGCGCGGGTCGACCCGCAGGGCCGCTTCAGCAACGCGCTGTGGCAGAAGTACCTCTGACGCCTTCCCTGACCCTGCATCCGCTGTTCGCCGACGTCTCGGCGGCGGCCCTCGCGCATATCCAGGGGCGATTGCAGACGCGGCAGTTCCAGGCCGGCGACATCATCCTGCGCGCCGGCGTGGCCTCGGCCGAGCTGTTCGGATTGATCGACGGGGCGGTGCGGGTGGAGCTGGCCGGCGGCCGGCGGGTGCAGCTGGTCGCGCCGCAATGCTTCGGCGAGCTGTCGGCACTGACCGGCGACCCGGTCTCGGCCACCGTTGTCGCCCAGCGCGATGCGCGCGCCTGGGTGCTCTCGGCGCCCCTTCTCTTCGACGCGATGGCCAAGGAGGCGGCCTTTTTCCGCAACGTCGCGACCCTGCTCGGCATGCGTCTGCGCGAGCGCACGCGACGGGCGCCGGCGAAGCGGCCGCGGGTCGTGCTCGTGCCGACCCGCGGCGACGAGGGCCGGCTCCTGCGGGCGGCAATCGCGCGTGGCTTGCAGCACTACGCGCCAGGTTCCGAACACGAGGACGTGCCGGCCGGCGGTGTGGCACGGGGCGCGCAACGGATGCAGCGCTGGCGCGACGACGGGCCCGGCGACGCGGTGCTGCTGGTCGGCGCCGACCCGAGCGGCTGCGCGGCCTTGCTTGCCGAGCTCGATGCCGACGACGTGCTGCTGCGGAGCGACGACGAGCGGCCCGACCTGCCGGATACCCACGCCGAGCCGATCGTCTGGCGGAGCGGGCCGCTGACCGAGGCGGCTGCGATGCAGCGCTGGTGCCACTTTCTTCCGCAGGCCGAGCTCGAGGCTGCGCCTTCGAGCGACGCCTGGTCCCGTCCACGCCAGCCGGCGCTGGACCACCTCGTGCGGCGTCTTTGCGGCCGTGACGTCGGCCTGGCCATGAGCGTCGGCGCGGCCGCGGGCCTGGCCCACCTGGGCGTGCTCGAGGTGCTCGAGGGCGACGGCCTGCCCATCGACTTCCTGTGCGGGTCGAGCATGGGCGGCGCGGTGGCGCTGGCCTTCGCGCGATTCGGCAGCGCGCGCGAGGCGAGCCAGGTCCTCCTCGGCCTGGTCGGCGATTTCGCGCGTGCCAAGGGCCTGCAATGGCTGCCGCGCGCCTCCTTCATCTCCGCCGCGCGCATGACGACGCTCACCCGCCAGCTGTACGGGGACGCCACGTTCGCGCAGCTGCGTCTGCCCGTGGCCGTGGTCGCTGCCGACCTGGCGCGCGGCCGGCGCGCCGTGCTCGACAGCGGCCCGGTGGCACCGGCGGCGCGGGCGACGGCGGCCATCCCGGGCGTGTTCGCGCCGGTCCGCCTGGGCGACGCGATGCTCGTCGACGGCGCCGTCGTGTCGCGCCTGCCGGTCGACCTGCTTGCGGCGCGCGGCTGCGGCTTCAAGCTGGCGGCGCTGGTCCGGCCCACGTACCCGCAGGAGGCCCCCGGTGCCGCGCGCGCTGCCGACCGCCTCGAGGAGCGGCTGCATCGCCCCTTCGGCCTTCGCGCCGCGATGGGCGGCGCCTACCGGCTGCAGGGCTGGTGGGATTCGGCCAGCCAGGCCGAGCGCGCGGACCTGTCGCTGACGGTGCCGATCCCGGTCGGAGAAGGCTTCAACTTCGCGATGGCCGAGGCGATGATCGACTGCGGCCGGCGCACGGCACAGGAGCGCCTGCCGCAGATCCGCCTGGCGATGCAGCAGGTGCTCGCGCCCGGCGTGCCCTGAAGGCGATCAGGGCACGCTGCGGACCAGACGCAGGGGAAACTTGGCCTGGCCCACGTTGCCGTAGAGCTTGCCGTTGGCGAAGCTGATCAGCCAGGCGTTCAGGTTGTCGTCGCTGCCGTCGCGCGAGGCCCAGAACGAGAGCGGCGGTGTGTTCGGAAAGGCCGCCGCGTCGATCCTCGGCTTCTTCTTCGCCTTGGCGTCGACCAGCGAGCGCAGCTCGTCGCGCGTCGGCAGACGCCATGCCTTGCCGTCGGCCGCCGGAGCGCGCGCCGCCTTCTTCGCGTCCGTGAACTTGTACTTGACCGGCTTGCCGGCACAAGCGGTCCCGTTCCACTTCATGCCTTCGGCGCAGCGCTTCCAGACCAGGCCGTTCGTCGCGTCCGTCACCTGCTGGCCGTCGGCCGACACGGAGAACCGCCCCTGGGCCTGAACCGAGAGCGCAGCGAGGGCGCAGCTCCACGCGACGAGGCAAGACCGGATCGCAGCCGAACGCATGATCACCATGGAATCTCCGAGCGGTTGACGAGGGTCCCCTCGATGCGAGGAGATGCGAAAAAATTATAGGGTCGACCCTCGCGGCCCCTTCCGGGCTCATGCCCGCCGGCGCTGCGGCCGTCGTTCGGCTCCGACACGCACGGATGAGATCGCAGGGGCGCGGGTAGACTCCGCCATGCCCTACCCTGCCCGTTCCACGGGGCTGCATTTGCCCGCTGCGCGATGAATGCGATCAAGGCCTTGCTGCTGACCGATGTCGTGGACAGCACCCGGCTGGTGGAGATGCTGGGCGACAGTGCGATGGCCGAGATCTGGGCTGCGCACGACCGCGTCGCGCGTGCCTTGCTCGGCCCGTGGCGCGGGCGCGAGATCGACAAGACCGACGGCATGCTGCTGCTGTTCGACAGCGCCGCCGACGCCGTCGCCTACGCGCTGGCGTACCACCAGGCCCTGGCGAGGCTGCCGACGCCGCTGGACGCGCGCGCCGGGCTGCACGTCGGGCCGGTGATCCTGCGCGAGAACGCGCCGGACGACATCGCCCGCGGCGCCAAGCCGCTCGAGGTCGAGGGACTGGCCAAGCCGGTCGCGGCCCGGATCATGGCCCTGGCCCGCGGCGGCCAGACGCTGCTCTCGGCCGCCGCGCGCGACGACCTCGGCAAGACCGCGCACAAGCTCGTCTCGCACGGGCACTGGCGGATCAAGGGCGTGTCGGATCCCGCCGAGCTGTTCGAGGTCGGCGCGCCCGACGCCGCCTTCGTGCAACCGGCGGACGGCGAGAAGGCGCATCGAGTCGTCTGGATCGGCGACTGGTGGCTGCCGGTCCAGGAGATCCCGAACAACCTGCCTTTCCAGTCGACGTCGTTCATCGGCCGCGAGCGTGAGCTCGCGGAGGTCAAGAGCCTGCTAGCCGCGTCGCGCCTGCTGACCTTGCTCGGCATGGGCGGCATGGGCAAGACCCGCCTGTCTCTGCAGACCGCGGCCGAGCAGATCCACCACTTCCCGGACGGCGTGTGGTTCCTCGATCTCGCCCCGATCAGCGATCCTGCCCTGGTCGTCAGCGAGACGGCTCAGGTTCTGGGCGTTCGCGAGGAGCCCGACCGGGCCATGCTGCACACCCTGTGCTCGCACCTGAAGGACAGGCGCGCCCTGCTGATCCTCGACAACTGCGAGCATCTGATCAAGGCGTCGGCGCAGATGGCCAGCGCCATCCTGAAGGTGGCGCCGCACGTTCGCCTCCTGGCCTCGAGCCGCGAGCCGCTGCGCGCCCCCGGCGAGCAGTGCTATCCGGTGCTGCCGCTGCCCGTGCCGGCGCGCGGCGACGGCGTCGAGGCCCTGTCGCGGTCGACGGCGGTGCGCCTGTTCGTCGACCGGGCACAGCTGCACAAGCCCGCCTTCGTGCTCAACGAGCGCGAGGCGCCGGCGGTGGCCGAGCTCGTCGCCCGGCTGGAGGGCATCCCGCTGGCGCTCGAGCTCGCCGCGGCACGGGTCCGCGCCCTTTCCGTGGCCGACATCAACGCCCGCCTCAAGGACCGCTACAAGCTGCTGACGGGCGGCGCGCGGACGCTGCAGGAGCGGCAGCAGACCTTGCGCGCCCTCGTCGACTGGTCGTACGAGCTGCTCCGGCCGGACGAGCAGACCGTGCTCGACCGGCTCAGCGTCTTCGTCGGCGGCTTCGACCTCCCCGCCGCCGAGGCCGTGTGCGGCGCCGAGCCCCTGGCCGGCGAGGACGTCCTGGACCTGCTCGGATCGCTGATCGAGAAGTCGCTGGTGATGCTAGAGGAGCGCGACGAAGGCGCCCGCTACCTCATGCTCGAGACGATCCGCGAGTACGCCCGTGAGAAGCTGGCCCGGCGCGACGACGCCGCAGCGGCCGCAATACGGCATTGCGAGCACTACTTCGCGATGGCCAAGGCCGCGAACGCGGGGCTCAAGGGCCCGGACCAGGCGGACTGGCTGTGGAAGGTCGAGCTCGAGCTCGACAACATCCGCAGCGCCCTCGCGCTGGCGCTCGCCGGCGGCGTCGACCCGTTCGTCACCGTGAAGTTCGCGGTCGCGATGCAGGGCTTCTGGATCCTTCGCGGCTACTCGACCGAGGGTCGCAAGCTCGTCCAGGCGGCGCTGGCGCTGCCCGTGATCCAGGCCTCTCCCGTGGCCCAGGGCTGGGCCCTCTACGTCGGGGCGGCGCTGGCCGAGAGCCAGAGCGACCACGCCGAAGCGCGCAAGATGCTCGAGACCTGTCTCGAGCTGCGAAGGGCGCAGGGCCACGAGCTCGACATCGCCGCCACGCTCTCGACGCTGTCGATGGCGCGGCTGCAGGCCGGCGATGCTGTTGCGGCGGCGGCGGGCGAGAGCGAGGCGCTGGAGAGCTTCCGCCACCGCGGAGACCGCGTCGGCGAGGCGATCGGCCTGCTCCATCTGGGCCAGATCAGCCTCTGCCAGGAAGACGACGCCGCGGCCCGCTCGCACCTCGAGCGGTGCCTGGCCATCGCCCGCGAGATCCGTCACCAGGAGGTGGAGGGCGAGTGCGAGCTGGTGCTCGGCGAGGTGGCGTTCGAGCTGGGCGACCTGGGCCAGGCGAGCCTGCGCTTCAAGCGCTCGCTGACGGTATGCCGGGAAGCAGGCGACAAGCGCGGCGAGGCGAACGCGCTGCGCTGGCTCGCACGCGCCGACCTGCAGGCAGGAGATCTCGCCTCGGCACGGTTGCGCCTTTCGGAGGCCCTGCGCGCATTTCGCGCCTTCGAGATGCGCGAGGAACTGCTGCGCTGCCTGGAGGACCACGTCGAGCTCGCCCAGGCCGAGGGCCGGGCCGAGGCCGCCGTCGGGCTGGCAGCGGCGGCGGCGCGCTCACGCGAGCGCCTCGGCTTGCCCCGCCCGCCTCGTCGCGAGCTGCGCTGGCAGGCCCTCCTCGGCAAGCTGCGGCGCACGACGAGCGACGAAGCGTTCGACGGCGCATGGGCCGAGGCGCAGCAGTGGCCGCTCGACGAGGCGGTTCGCCAGGCCTTGTCGACGCAGGCCGAGCGCGTCACGGCATAGAGCGGGCACCCGGGGTTGCGATGGGCGGGGCCGGACCCTCGAGACCGCGCGGCTAGCGGCGACGCCTGCGGGCGACGAACCCGACGGCAGCCAGGCCGGCGAGCATCAGCGCGTAGGTTTCGGGCTCGGGAATCGCGGCTGCGAACACGCCGGTGGCGACATTGGCCGAGGCGCCGCAGCTGGCGCCGTCGACCGGAAATGTCACGCACCCGGGCGACGTTGCGACCGGGTTGGCATAGACCAGCTGCGCCTTGTTGCCGCCGAACAGGATCAGGCTGAACGAATAGTTGCCGCTTCCGGCAATGCCCAGCGTCGGCACGAAATAGTCGAAGTAGCCGGTGTCGATCCCGGTCAGCTTTCCACCGGCGATGTTGATGCCGTTGACGATGGCGTTCGGGTTCAGGTCGAACGACTGCAGGATCGTGTTCGGATTCCCCGTGTTGTAGAGATCGACCCGGGCGCTCAGCACATCGAAGCCGGCGCAGCTGCCGCTGATGGGCACGTTGGTGCCGTTGCCCATCGCCAGGCAGGCGTCCGGCACGTCGAAGAGCGCCGATGCTTCCCAGCCCAGGCTGGGAAAGATTCCGCCGTAGGCCGGGTCCCAGCGCCCGGAGTAAAGCGCGGCTTGCGCCGACCCGACGCTGCCGAGCGTCGCCGCCGCAGCCAGCAAGACAACGCAAACAACTGATCTGGCGCGGGTCATCCACACGGTTGCCACCTCGGGTTTGTTGTTGTAGAGAGCACTTTACGATGCAGGACCGTGAACGACTTCACGGGCAGCCACGAATTGTAGGAGGCGCAACGCCGACTCGCGGCTCGCAAACCCGGTGAACCGGGTGGCCGGCGACGAACGGTGGCCGTCGGTCGGTGGACGGATGGCTGCGCGGCCGGCGCGCTCGTCGATCAGCGGCGGCGCCGACGCCACGCCGCCAGCGCCGCGAAGCCGCCGAGCATCAAGGCCAGGTTTCCGGTTCAGGCACGGGTGCCATGAGGACGTCGACCCCGCGTCTGCGTGCCCGGCTCCAAGGCCTCGCGTGCCTGGGCTTGTGCCGCAAGCGACAGGCTGTCGCTCCAGCTCACCGGCGCGGCCTGCCACGGATGGCGCGGCTCGAAAGGGATGAGGCACCGCGACGGGCAGAACCGCGGCCTGGCAGAGCGTCTTCGCGCGACGGGCTATCGGTTCAGCACGGCAGTCGAGAACGTCGGCGTGGGCTACCCGTCGCTGGAGTCCATCGTCCAGGCCTGGCTCCAGAGCGAAGCCCACTGCGAGAACCTGCTGAATCCCGCGGTGCTGGAGTTCGGGCTTGCCTGCATGGATGCCGACGTGACCGGCGCGCCTGTCGAGCGCCGCTACTGGACCCTCGTGCTCGGGGCGCCTCCCGCCCGGCAGGCGCTTGCCCGCCGGGCGCGGTCAGCCCGCGTTCTTCTTCGCTTCCGCGAGCCGACGCTCGAGATCCGCGACCAGCGCGCGCGCTTCGTCGCCCTGCGGAATCGGCCGGCCGCTGTCGCGCCACTCGACAGCGGCCTTGAAGCCTTCGAGCTGGGCCAGGCGACGAAACCACATCCCCTCGGGGTTGTGCCGGGTCACGCCGTCGAACACCGTCGCCAGCGTCTGCGCCTGCTCGAGACCGGCGGTCAGCATGACCTGGTTGACGACGAGCTTGTGCATCGCCAGATGCGAGCTCGGCACGCCGGCCATGCGTTCGGCCAGCTTGTCGGTGGCGGCGTCGAGATCGGCCGCCGGCACCGCGATGTTGGCGAGGCCCCACTCGGCCGCCTGGGTGCCGGAGATCAGGTCGCCCGTGAACATCAACTGCTTGGCCCGGGCCGGGCCGAGGCGGAAGGTCCACATCGCCGTCGTGGGGCAGCCCCACACGCGCGTCGGCATGTAGCCGATCATGGCGTCGTCCGCCATGACGAGGAGGTCGCAGCAGAGCGCGATGTCGCTGCCGCCGGCCACGGCGTAGCCGTGCACCTTGGCGATCGTCGGCTTGCGCGAGCGCCACAGGGCCATGAAGTCCTCGGTGTGCCGCTTCATCACCGCGTAGTCGACCATCGAGTCCCACGGCCTGGCCTCTTGCTGCAGGGGGTGGCCGGGGCCCTCGCGCGGTGACTCCTCGGCGAGGCCGACGAGGTCGTAGCCGGCGCAGAAGGCACGGCCCTCGCCTTCGACGACGATGACATGCACCTGCTCGTCGGCCTCGGCCCACTCGACGGCGCGGCGGATCTCGCCGGGCATCTCGAAGTCGATCGCGTTGAGGCGCTCCGGGCGATTCAGGCGCAGCCGGGCGATGCGTGGCTGGCGTGCATCGCGCTCGATGCGGAGAGTGCTGAACGTCGGCATGGCTGCAGGCCCGTGGCGGCGAGGGTCAGTTCGCGGCGAAGCAGTAGATCAGGCCGGCCCCGCCCGTGGCCACGAGGTTGGCCTGGCTGCAGCCGCGCGACTGGTGCGACGAGTTCCACGACAGCGCCGGCGGGCTGGTGTCGAGCCCGGTGCGGTCGTGGTGCCCGACCATCGCCGCGCCTTCGCCGCTCTTCGTCCAGTTGCCGCAGGTCGAGTCGATCGAACCGGCGATCGCCGTGCCGTCGGGTTGCGAGCCGGTCAGGATGTCGTGCATGTTGGGGGTGTCGCCCCGGCCATTCACGACGCCGCCCTTTTCGGTGAGTGCCGTCTGCTTGTTGATGTTGTTGTTCGGGCCGTGCAGGTCGGCGACGCTCTGCGCCACGACGCCCCCCTTGGCGTTGCGCCAGGGGCCGGTGCCGATGCGATCACGTGCGTTCACTGCGGCCGTACCGCCCGCAGCCTGCGCGCTCAGATACGCGCGCCAGACCTTGCCGCCGGCGCCGGCGGCGCTGGCCAGCCTGGAGCAGAGCTGGTCGGCGCCGGCCAGGCCGCCGAGGTCGGCACCCTTGCCGGAGCCTGTGCTCGACACGAAGAACGACATGCCCGAGCCCGCGGAACCGCCCGACGAACTCATCGTCGAAGAGCCGGAGGTCGAGCCGCCGGCACAGCCGGCCAGCGTTGCTGCAGCAGCCGCGGCGAGGAGGAAAAGACGGGGGGTCGAGCAGTTCATGGCGTTTCCTGGAGGTCCGGTGGGTGGGCCCTGCAGCGAGGCAGGGCGCCGGCCAGACTAGTCCAAAGCGACGGGTGCTTCAAGCGGCGATCTCCCGTGGCGCCCGGCCGCGCCCTCGGGCATCGCGGCGTGCGATGCTCCGTGCATGCATCCGCGCCGTGCCTTCGTCGTCGCCCTGCTCACGGCGCGCTGCCCGGCCTGGTCGGCAGACCCCGCCCTGAATTTTCCGGCCGACTTCGGGGCGCATCCGCAGAGCCGGATCGAGTGGTGGTACGTCACCGGCGCGCTCGAAGCCCCCGAACGGGCATGGGGCTTTCAAATCACCTTCTTCCGCGCCGCGACCGGCATCGACGCCCCCGCCGAAAGCCGATTCACGGCCCGCCAGATCGTCTTCGCGCACGCGGCGATGACCGACCTGGTCCAGCGCCGGCTTCGCCACGACCAGCGCATCGCGCGCAGCGGCTTCGGCATCGCCGAGGCAGCCTCGGGCGACACCCGCCTGCTGTTGCGAGACTGGCGGCTGCAGCGAACCCACCACGCAGGGCGCAGTCGCTATGCCACCGCAGCGGGCAGCGAGGTCGGCGGCTTCGCCTTTGACCTCGCCCTCGACGCCACCCAGCCGGTGCTCGTGCAGGGCGTCGACGGCGTGTCCAAGAAGGGACCGGGGGCCGGGCAGACGAGCCGCTACTACAGCGAGCCGCAGCTCGCCGTGCGCGGCACGGTGCGCGTCGACGGGCGGACCGCCGCGGTGACGGGCCGGGCCTGGCTCGACCACGAGTGGAGCGACTCGATCCTCGATCCGGCCGCCGTGGGCTGGGACTGGATCGGCATCAACCTCGACGACGGCGCCGCCCTCACGGCGTTCCGGCTGCGCCGCGCCGACGGCAGCGTGCTGTGGTCGGGCGGGAGCCACCGCCCGGCGGGTGCGGAGACGCGAAACTTCGCCGACAGCGAGGTGGCATTCGTGCCCGGCCGCCTCTGGCAGAGCCCGGCGTCCCGGGCGCGCTATCCGGTCGAGTGGCGGGTCGCGACGCCGGTCGGCCACTTCCGCGTCCGCGCGCTCCTCGACGACCAGGAGCTCGACAGTCGAGCCAGCACGGGCGCCATCTACTGGGAAGGGCTGTCTTTGCTCGAAGACGAACAGGGCCGGCGCGTCGGCCGCGGCTACCTCGAGATGACCGGGTACGCGGGCAAGCTCGTCCTCTGACGGGGCGTGACTCGCCCCTAGTGCCGCCCGAGGGCGAGGAACACCGTCGAGCCGACGGCGATCAGGATCGTCGTAAGCGTGCGCCGGGCCTCGACGGAGCGCAGGAAGCAGGCGGCTCGACGAAGGTTCATCGCGCCGCCCTCCGGGCGGGAACCGCCGCCGACGTCCGCGCGCGCGCCGGGCGGGCCGCGGGCGCAGGCGCAGGCGTCGCTTCGACTTCGCGCTGGGCCTCCGCATTGGCGAGCATGCGCGTCAGCATGCCCTTCAGCGACTCCCACTCGGCGCGCGTGAACCCGGACAGGGTCTGGTTCATGACCTGGGCCAGGACGGCCGGCACCCGCGACGCCGCGGCATCGCCCTCGGGGGTGAGCGCGATGCGGACGACACGGCGGTCGTCGGTGCTGCGTTCGCGCCGGCACAGGCCCTTGACCTCGAGCCGGTCGAGCAGGCGGGTCATGGCACCGGGATCGGTCTGCAGCTCGCGGGCGAGCTCGGCGACGGTGGAGGCGCGCGAGTTGCGCAGCATGAACAGCGGCCCCCACTGGGTGTGGGTGAGGCCGTCAGGCTCGAGGCGCCGGTCGGCGGCCTGCGTGATCGCGACGAGGACGCGGCGCATCAGGTAGCCGACGCTGTCGTCGGCGCAGTAGCCGCTGGCGCGGTAGAAATTGGCGGGGGCGGGAGCACGGGACACGATGCCGCGAATATACTTGCCTAGACAACTATTGTCAAGGCTTTGTTTGCCCGAGCCTCCTTATCGTCGACGCCTCTCGCTACACTCGTCCATGCCTTCCGCCACGCTTCCCGCGCCCGCCCGGACGAGCGCCGCGCCGCCGCCCCCCGGCAACGTCCGCGCCCTCGGCGGCCTGCTCCCCTTCCTGCGCCCCTACCGCCTGCGCATCGCCGCGGCCGGGCTTTTCCAGGTTCTCGCCGCGGCGACGACGCTGGTGTTTCCGATCGCCCTCAAGTCGCTCATCGACACCGGCTTCGTCGGCAGCGACCGCGGTGCCCAGGTGATGGCGCTGCGCGGCCACTTCGTCGCCC
>NZ_JANODC010000368.1:0-6918 GCF_031412495.1 Rhizobacter sp.
GGTCGAGGAACACGGTGGCGATCGCCGTCGACGCCATCAGGGTCTGCAGGTCGGCGTTGCTGCGCCCGAGCTCCTCGACGTTGCTCTTCAGCTCCTGGTTGACGGTGGTCAGCTCCTCGCGGCTGGTCTCGAGCTCCTCGGTCGCCGAGCGCAGCTCCTCGTTCATCGCCTGCAGCTCTTCGTTGTTCGCCTTGAGCTCCTGCGCCGTCGTCTCGCCGTGCTCGGTGACGTCGCGCAGGTGCCACTTCAGTTCCTCGATCTGGCTTTCGAGCTCGCGCTCGCGCGCGCCGGGCGCCGGCCGGGCCGCCGCACCGTCGCCGAGCCCGTCGGTCGGGTGCGGGTCGAAGGTGACGAGCAGGAAGCCGGGGGCCAGGTCGTCGGCGCGCGAGACGCGCATCACCACCAGCGCCGGGCTGCCGTCGATCGTCACCTGGATCGGCGCCGACTCGACCGAGGTCTGCACCTCGCGCGCCCGCACCAGCGCCGTGCGCAGATCCAGCGACAGCGCCGGGAGAACGGCCGAGACAAGCTCGACGCTCGGCTCGCCGCCAGCGAAGCGCAGGAAGCGCCCGGCGCTTTCGGACAGGTGGACGATGCCGTGGCTCTCGTTGACGATGATCGAAGGCGGCGCCAGCCGCTCGATCAGCCGCAGGTGCAGTTCACGCCACGAGCTCACGCCGATGTCGCCGGGGCTCGGCCGCGACCAGCCGTGCTGGACCCGGCTCGTGTTGCCGACCCCTTGCGGCCGCACCGCGCCCTGGCGCGCCAGCTCGTGCATGTCGAGCGTGCGGGCCGGGGCCCCCGGGCCGCGCAGTGGCGCCAGAAGCGGCGGCCGCCCGAGCAGCCGCGGCTCGTAGATGCGGTGCTTCTTGTCGATAGCCGAGAACAGGTCCTCGCGCACGTCCGGAGTCTCGGCCGTGCCGAGGAAGATCCGGCCGCCGTGGCGGAGCCCGAAGTGCAGGGTCTCGAAGGCCCGCGCCTGGGCCTCGCGCCCCAGGTAGATGAGCAGGTTGCGGCAGGAGACGAGATCGATGCGCGAGAACGGCGAGTCGCGCAGCAGGTCGTGCACGGCGAACAGCACCAGCTCACGAACCTCGCTGCGCACGCGGTAGCCGCGATGCTCCCTGGTGAAGAAGCGGCGCAGGCGCTCTTCGGAGACGTCGGCGGCGATGGCGGGCGGGTACACGGCGTCGCGGGCGGCGGCGATCGCCTCTTCGTCGACGTCGGTCGCGAAGATCTGCATCACGGGCAGTGCGTCGATCGTTCGTGCGTGCTCGGCCAGGAGCATGGCGATCGAGTAGGCCTCCTCGCCGGTCGCGCAGCCGGCGACCCAGACGCGCACGACGTCGTTGGGGCCCTTGCGGGCGAAGAGGGCGGGAATCTGCTTCTCGAGCGCGTCGAAGGCGTGGCGGTCGCGGAAGAAATTGGTGACGCTGATCAGCAGGTCCTTCACCAACGCGCCGGCCTCGCCGGGATGCGTGCGCATGAAGGCCAGGTACTCCGGCAGCGCCTCGATGCCGTTGACGCCCAGGCGCCGGGCGATGCGGCGCAGGATGGTGGCCCGCTTGTAGTAGCTGAAGTCGCGGCCGGTCCGCCCGCGCACGTAGGCGAGGATCTCGCGCAGGTCCGCCTCGAGCTCGTCGCCGGTGGGTTTCGGTGCGCCCAGCGACAGTTCGCCCTCTTCGGGCGGCAGGCGCAGCCGGGGCAGGATGTCGTGGTAGCTGGCCAGGCGCGCCGGCATGTCGGCCAGGCGCAGCACCCAGTCGACCATGCCGGTGGCGATGGCGGCGCGTGGCATGCTGTCGAACTCGGCCTCGTCCGGGTCCTGCGCGATCGTCAGGCCGCCGCGCTCCTTGATGCGCTTGAGGCCGATGGCGCCGTCGCCGTCGGCCCCCGAGAGCACGACGGCCGAGGCGCGGGGCCCGTGCGTGTCGGCCAGGGTGCGGAAGAAGAGGTCGACGGCGACGCGGCGGCCGCGGTCCGGGGTCAGGTCGGTGCAGTGGAGGTGGCCGTTGGCCGAGCGGATCGCCTTGCCCGGCGGGATGATGTAGACATGGTCGGGCTGGACCTTCGCGGTGTCCGTGACCTGCGTGACCGGCATCGTCGTCGACCGGCCCAGGATCTCGGGAAGCGATCTGTCGCGGTCGGCAGCGAGGTGGATCACGACGACGAAGGCCATGCCCGAGCGCGGCGGCATCGCGGCGAAGAAGGCCTGCAGGCTCGGGATCGCGCCGGCCGAGCCGCCGAGGCCGACCATCGGCAGCATGCTGTACGAGCGGGCCGGCACGGCGTCGTCGACGATGTCGCCGAGATCTTCCTCGGCGTGGTCGGGCGAGGGTTCGATGCGCGCCTCGTCCCCGGCCGCTGCGGCCGGTTCCGTCCCCCTCCCAAAAGTTTCAGAATCCATCGTCGCGCTTGGATGCGGATGCCGGGCGTCGTCGATGCGCCTGGCATCCCAGCGTTGAGGCCTAATTGTGCGCCGTTGGTGCACCGCGGTCGCGCCTCCGCTTCTCCCTGTCGACCCACATCGCTATAGGACGACGCGCCGTCGATGCACCACGCGGGCGGCGGCGCGATAGGATGGGTGCGCCTTCGTTCGAAGGCTGATCGGGTCCGTCGTGATCGAGAAGATTTTCGCTGCCGGCATCGTCCTGGGCTGCTTCGTCCTGCTCGCCCGATTGCTGCTCGGGCCGGGGCGGCGCACCCGGCTCGATGCGAGCATCCGCCGTGCCGCCCGGGTGCTGCAGGGCCGCTTCGGCCGCTTCGTCGGCCTGCCGTCGGCGCAAGCCCGGGCCGAGCGCGAAGCCCGCCACGCGATCGCCCGAGCCAAGGCCCGCGCCGCGGCGGATCACGAGGGCAACGTGATCCGGCCCAGGGCCTTCAAGCGGAAGAAGCGCGACCTGCACTGAGCCGTGGGCCGGCTGCCTGCCTGCCGGCACGGCTCAGAGGGGCAGGCCGACGTAGTTCTCGGCCAGAGCCGTCGAGGCGGCCCGCGAGTGGACGAGGTAGTCGAGCTCGGCAGTCTGCATCTTCCGGCCGAAGGCGCCGGTGTCGGGGAAGCGGTGCATGAGCGAGGTGAACCACCACGAGAAGCGCTCGGCGCGCCAGACCCGGCGGAGGCACCGCTCGGAGTAGGCGTCGATGCCGGCGTCGCTGCCGTCGGCGAAGTGCTCGGCCAGGGCCCGCGCCAGCACGCCGACGTCGGCGGCGGCGAGGTTGAGGCCCTTGGCGCCCGTCGGCGGCACGATGTGGGCGGCATCGCCGGCCAGGAATAGGCGCCCGAAGCGCATCGGCTCGGCGACGAAGCTGCGCAGCGGCGCGATGCTCTTCTCGATCGACGGCCCGGTGACGAGCGCCGCCGCCGCCGCCGGGTCGAGGCGGGCCCGCAGCTCGGCCCAGAACGCGTCGTCGCTCCACGCCTCGACACGCTCGTCGAGCCCGCACTGCACGTAGTAGCGGCTGCGCGTCATGGAGCGCATGCTGCAGAGGGCGAAGCCGCGCTCGTGGTTGGAATAGATGAGCTCGTGCGACACCGGCGGCGTGTCGGAGAGCACGCCCAGCCAGCCGAACGGGTACTCGCGTTCGTAGGTGGTGATCGCGCCCGGGCCGACGCTGCGCCGGCTGACGCCGTGGTAGCCGTCGCAGCCGGCGATGAAGTCGCAGTGCAGCTCGTGCTCGACGCCGCCGGTGCGAAAGCGCACCGAGGGCGTCGTGCCGTCGAAGCCGTGCAGGCTGACGTCGGCGGCCTCGTAGACGCTGGGCAGGCCGGCGTCGCCGCGCAGCTGCATCAGGTCGCGCGTCACCTCGGTCTGGCCGTAGACGGTGACCTGCTTGCCGCCGGTCAGGCCGCGCATGTCGATGCGATGCCGGGCGCCGGCGAAGCAGAGCTCGATGCCACCGTGCGGCAGCCCCTCGGCATGCACGCGGGCGCCGGCGCCGGCCGCGTCGAGCAGGTCGACCGTCACCTGCTCGAGGACGCCGGCGCGGATGCGGCCCAGCACGTAGTCGGGGCTGCGCTGCTCGACGACCACCGTCTCGACGCCGGCCTTGGCGAGGAGAGCGGCGAGGAGCAGGCCGGCGGGCCCGGCGCCGACGATGGCGACCTGCGTTCTCAAGCGCGCCTCGCCGCGGTCAATGGCCGATGATCTTGGCGAGGAAGTCGCGCGTGCGCTCGCTCTTGGGGTGCTCGAAGAACTCGGCCGGCGTGTTCTCCTCGACGATCTGGCCCTGGTCCATGAAGATGACGCGGTCGGCGACGGCCTTGGCGAAGCCCATCTCGTGCGTGACGCAGAGCATGGTCATGCCCTGGCCGGCCAGCTCGACCATCACGTCGAGCACTTCCTTGATCATCTCGGGGTCGAGCGCCGAGGTCGGCTCGTCGAACAGCATGATCTTCGGCGTCAGGCAGAGGGCGCGGGCGTTCGCCACCCGCTGCTGCTGGCCGCCGGAAAGCTGGAGGGGGAACTTCCGCGCCTGCTCGGCGATCTGCACCCGCTCGAGCTGCTGCATGGCGCGCTCCTCGGCCTCCTTCTTCGGCGTGTGGCCGACCCACATCGGCGCCAGGGTCAGGTTCTCGAGAACGGTGAGGTGCGGGAACAGGTTGAACTGCTGGAAGACCATGCCGACGCGGCGGCGCACCGCCTCGACGGCCTTGACGTCGTCGCCGAGGACGATGCCGTCGATCGTGATCCGGCCTTCCTGGTATTCCTCGAGCGCGTTGATGCAGCGGATCAGCGTCGACTTGCCCGAGCCCGAGGGGCCGCAGATGACGATGCGCTCGCCGCGCCCGACGGCGAGCTCGACGTCGCGCAGGACGTGGAAGGCGTCGCCGTACCACTTGTTGACCTTGGCGAATTCGATGATGGCGTCGCTCATGGGGCTCGCTTGGTTCAACGGGTGCGGCTGACGCCGAGCTGCTTCTCGACCCACAGGCTGTAGCGCGACATCGCGAAGCACATGGCGAAGTAGATGGCGGTGATGAAGAGGTAGGCCTCGATCTTGAAGGGCCGCCATTCGACGTCGGCGTTGAGCGCCAGGGCCAGCGCCCCGGTGAGCTCGTACAGCGACACGATGGTCACCAGCGAGGTGTCCTTGAGGATGGAGATGAAGTTGTTCATCATGCTCGGCACCACCATCGCGAGGGCCTGCGGCAGGACGATCTTCCTCTGCGTCTGCCAGTAGCCGAGGCCGAGCGTCGCCGCCGCCTCGAGCTGGCCGCGCGGGATCGCCTGCAGGCCGCCGCGAACGATCTCGGCCATGTAGGCGGCTGCGAACAGGGTGATGCCGACCAGCACGCGCACCAGCACGTCGATCGTCATGCCCTGCGGCATGAAGAGCGGGAACATGAACGAGGCCATGAACAGGACGCTGATCAGCGGCACGCCGCGGATCAACTCGATGTAGACGATGCAGACGGTGCGGATCGCCGGCAGCTGGCTGCGCCGGCCGAGCGCCACCAGCACCGCGAGCGGGAAGGCGAGGAAGATCGACAGCGTCGCCAGCATCACCGTCAGCGGCAGGCCGCCCCAGAGGTCGGTTCGCACCGGCTCGAGGCCGAACATGCCGCCGCCCATCAGGATGAAGAAGGCGGCCAGGACCGCGACCCACATCAGGCCCAGCCACGGCTTCCAGAAGCGGCGCACGCAGCTGGCCACGACCGCGGCGACCATCAGCAGGGTCGCGACGGCCGGGCGCCACTGCCCCTCGAACGGGTAGCGGCCGAAGATGATGACGTGCCATTTCTCGGCGATGACGCCCCAGCAGGCGCCGCTGCCGCGCGCGGCCTGGCAGGCGTCGGCGTTCGGTGCCATGACCGCGTTCAGCACCGCCCACTGGCCGAAGGGCGGCAGCACGACGAGGGCCAGCCCGATCAGGAAGACGGTGGCCAGCGCGCTCTTCCAGTCGCCGAAGAGGTTGCGCCGCAGCCACGGCAGGGCGCCGCCCGTGCGCACCGGTGGCGCCCTGGCCGGGATCGACTGGAAGGCGTCGGCCATGGTCCGTCAGCGCTCCTTGATCGCGGCGTGGCGGTTGTACCAGTTCATCAGCGCCGAGGTGCCCAGCGAGGTGCACAGGTAGACCAGCATGATGATGGCGATGCACTCGACGGCGCGGCCGGTCTGGTTCAGCGTCGTGTTGGCGATCGAGACGACGTCCGGGTAGCCGATCACGACCGCCAGCGACGAGTTCTTGGTCAGGTTCAGGTACTGGTTGGTCATCGGCGGGATGATCACGCGCAGCGCCTGCGGCAGGACCACCAGCCGCATCTGCATGCGCCGGGTCAGGCCGAGCGCGCCGGCGGCCTCGTTCTGGCCGTGGCTGACCGACTGGATGCCGCTGCGCACGACCTCGGCGATGAACGAGGCCGTGTACATCACCAGGCCGACGAGGACGGCCATGAACTCCGGCGTCGCGCTGATGCCGCCGTCGACCATGAAGGCGAGCTGCTCCGGCACCGACCAGCTGCGCGGCGCGCCGCCGGCGGCCCAGCCGGCGATGGCCAGGCCGAGGGCGGCGGCGACCGGCACCGCCCAGCGGTTGCGGTCGTGGCCGGTCAGCTCGAAGCGGCGCTGCGCCTCGCGCCGCCACCACCAGCCGACGCCGATGCCGGCGAGCAGGCCGGCGCCCATCCAGGCGTGGCCGCTGTCCCAGACGGGCGCCGGGAACGAGAAGCCGCCCTTGCTGAGGTAGAACAGGTCGGCCACGTTCCAGGCCGTCTGCGGCGGCGGCAGGACGTCGACGAAGAAGAGGTACCACATCAGGAGCTGGAGCAGGATGGGCACGTTGCGGAACACCTCGACGTAGCCGTAGCAGAGGCCGCGGACGAGGGCGTTGCGCGAGAAGCGGCCGACGCCGATCAGCACGCCGAGGACGGTGGTCAGGACGATGCCGATCAGGGCCACCCGCAGCGTGTTCAGCACC
>NZ_JANODC010000369.1:0-6151 GCF_031412495.1 Rhizobacter sp.
AGCCTCGGCTTCGGCAGCCACGACGGCAAGCGCTGGGAAACGCTGGTCGCCCGGCCGCACGGCATCATCCTCGTCACCGGCCCCACCGGTTCGGGCAAGACGACGACCCTCTATTCGACCCTGCGCCGGCTGGCCACCGACGAGGTCAACGTCTGCACCATCGAGGACCCGATCGAGATGATCCAGCCCGCGTTCAACCAGACGCAGGTGCAGCCGCTCATCGACCTCAACTTCGCCGAGGGCCTGCGCTCGCTGATGCGGCAGGACCCGGACATCATCATGGTCGGCGAGATCCGCGACCTGCAGACCGCCGACATGGCGATCCAGGCCTCGCTTACGGGGCACCTCGTCTTCAGCACGCTGCACACCAACGACTCGGCCTCGGCCATTACCCGGCTCAACGACCTCGGCGTCGCGCCGTACCTGATCGGCTCGACGCTGATCGGCGTGCTGGCGCAGCGGCTCGTGCGCACCCTGTGCCCCACCTGCAAGGTGCCCGACGAGGAGGTCACGCGGGAGACGCTGCACGAGGTGGTCAAGCCGTGGCGCCTGAATGGCGGCGTCCGCCCGTACAAGGCGGTCGGCTGCCTCGAGTGCCGAATGACCGGGTTCCGCGGCCGGGCCGGCCTGTTCGAGCTCCTGACAGTCAGCGACGCGGCGCGCGCCTCGATCCAGCCGACCTGCGACGAGGCCAAGCTGCGTGCGCAGGCATTGCAGGACGGCCTGCGCCCGCTCCGGCTCGCCGGTGCGATGAAGGTGGCGGAGGGCGTGACGACGCTCGACGAAGTGCTGCGCGCCACCCCGGCCTGGGAGTAGCGGCTCCGCGAAGTGCAGTCGGTGTAAACCAGACATGGGTCGCCGGGACGGCTGCCTAGAATCCAACGCTTTGCGGCGGAGCTTTCCTTGAAGATCAAGAGCGAGCGGGACTTCTGGGCCGGCCTGATGTTCATCGCCGTCGGCGTCAGTTTCGCTATCGGCGCGATGAACTACAGCATGGGCCCCGCCTGCCCGGCGCAGGCACCCTGCGCGAGCAGCCTCTACGCACGGTTCACGCAGTTGTCGGCGCACCCGGGCGCCGGTTATTTCCCGCTCGGTCTCAGCATCCTCCTCGCCTTCCTGGGCGCCATCGTCCTGTTCAAGTCGCTGACCATCGAGAGCGTCGGCGGCGATCCGGTCGGCGCCTTCGCGTGGCGGCCGCTGATCGTGATCGTCGTCGCCATCGCCGTGTTCGGCCTGATGCTGGAGCCGCTCGGCCTGCTGCTCACGATCCCGGTGCTCATCTTCATCACCAGCCTGGCCGGCGACGAATTCGGCTGGAAAGGCGTGCTCGTCAGCGCCATCGTGCTCACGGCGGCGTCGTGGGCCATCTTCATCCTGGGCCTGAAGCTCACTCTGCCGGTGTTGCCGTGGTTCGCGCGCTGATGCGTCAGCCGGCCTCTCAACGCCCGAACCGACGCTCCCCATGGATCTCCTGCAAAACCTGAGCCTCGGCTTCGGCGTGGCGTTCACCGCCACGAACCTGCTCTATGCGTTCATGGGCACGCTGCTGGGCACCCTGGTCGGCGTCCTTCCGGGCCTCGGCCCGGTGGCGACCATCGCCATGCTGCTGCCGACGACCTACGCGCTCGACGCCACGCCGGCGCTCATCATGCTCGCCGGCATCTACTACGGTTCGCAGTACGGCGGCTCGACGACGGCCATCCTGATCAACGTGCCGGGCGAGTCGGCCTCGGTGGTCACCGCGATCGACGGCTACCAGATGGCCCGCCTGGGCCGCGCCGGCGCAGCGCTCGCGGCCGCCGGCCTGGGCTCCTTCTTCGCCGGATGCGTGGGCACCATCGTCATCGCCGCGTTCGCGCCGCCGCTGACGGAGCTCGCCTTCAAGTTCGGACCGGCGGAGTACTTCTCGCTGATGGTGCTGGGCCTGATCGGCGCGGTGGTCCTCGCCTCGGGCTCGCTGCTGAAGGCGATCGCGATGATCATCCTCGGCCTGCTCCTGGCCCAGATCAACACCGACGTGATCTCCGGCACCGCCCGCTACAGCTTCGACATCCCGCAGCTCACCGACGGCATCGGCTTCGTGACGATCGCGATGGGCGTGTTCGGCTTCGGCGAGATCATCGCCAACCTCGGCCAGCCGGCCGGGAACCGGGAAGTCTTCACCAAGGAGGTCAAGGGCCTCTGGCCCACCAAGCAGGACTTCCACGACGCCTGGCCGGCGGTGGTGCGCGGCACCGCGCTCGGCTCGATCCTGGGCGTGCTGCCGGGCGGCGGTGCGCTGCTGTCGTCCTTTGCCGCCTACACCATGGAGAAGAAGATCGCCGGTGCCAGCGGCCGCTTCGGCAAGGGCGACATCCGCGGCGTCGCCGGGCCGGAGAGCGCGAACAACGCCGGCGCGCAGACCTCGTTCATCCCCATGCTCACCCTCGGCATCCCGCCGAACGCGGTGATGGCGCTGATGGTCGGAGCCATGACGATCAAGGGCATCCAGCCCGGGCCGCAGGTGATGACCAGCAACCCGCAGCTGTTCTGGGGCCTGATCGCCTCGATGTGGGTGGGCAACCTGATGCTGATCGTCCTGAACCTGCCCCTGATCGGCATCTGGATCAAGCTGTTGACGGTGCCCTACCGCTTCCTCTTCCCGGCCATCACGCTGTTCTGCTGCATCGGCGTCTATTCGCTCAACAACAGCACCTTCGACGTCTACATGACGGCGCTCTTCGCGGTGGTCGGCTACTTGTTCTACAAGCTCAGCTGCGAGGCGGCGCCGCTCCTGCTCGGCTTCATCCTCGGGCCGATGATGGAGGAGAACCTGCGCCGAGCCCTGCTGCTCTCGCGCGGTGACTGGAGCACCTTCGTCAGCCGGCCGCTGTCGGCGGCGCTGCTCGGCGCGGCGCTGCTGATGATCGTGATCGTCACCCTTCCTGCGATCAAGAAGAAGCGCGAAGTCGCCTTCCAGGACGCCGACTGAACGCGGGCGCGCCTGCGCCTCGACTCGCATGACACACCGCTTCGACTGGACGACGCACTACGCGTCGACGCGGGTTCCCGTGTTCGCCCGCAACATCGTCTCGACCTCGCATCCGCTCGGCGCCCAGGCCGGCCTGCGCATGATCCAGCAGGGCGGCAACGCCGTCGACGCCGCCATCGCCGCCGCCGCCGTGATGATGCTGGTCGAGCCGTGCAGCAACGGGCTCGGCTCCGATGCCTTCTGCATCCTCTGGGACGGCGAGCGGCTGCACGGGCTCAACGCCTCGGGCCCGGCTCCGGCGGCATGGACGCCCGAGTACTTCCGGCGCAAGCACGGCGCCGACGCGAAGCGGCCGCCCGTGCGCGGCTGGGACTCGGTCACCGTGCCCGGCGCAGTCGCCGGCTGGGTGACGCTCGCCGAGCGATTCGGCAAGCTGCCCTTCGGCGACCTGCTCGAGCCGGCCATCGACATCGCCGAGCGCGGCTACGCCGTTCCCGTGGTCGTGCAGCAGAAGTGGGCCGCGGCGACGCCCTTGATGCGCGACCTGCCGGGCTGGGCCGAGGCCTTCCTGCCGCACGGCCGCGCGCCCGAAGTCGCCGAGCACTTCGCCTTCTCGGCGGCGGCGCGCAGCCTGCGCGCGATCCAGGCCAGCAAGGGCGCGGCGCTCTATGGCGGCGAGATCGCCGAAGCCGCCGCAGCGCACGCGCGTGCCCATGGCGGCGCCATGGCGGTCGCAGACTTCGCCGCCTACCGGCCGGAGTGGGTCGATCCCATCGGCATCGACGTCTACGGCCACCGCCTGCACGAGATCCCGCCGAACGGGCAGGGCATCGCCGCGCTGGTTGCTCTCGGCATCCTGCGCCACTTCGACATCGGCTCGATGCCGGTCGACGGCCCCGATGCGACGCACCTGCAGATCGAGGCGATGAAGCTCGCCTTCGCAGACGTCTACGCGCACGTGTCGGATGCGCGATCGATGCGGCTCACCCCGGCCGAGATGCTCGACGAGTCGTACCTCCGCGAGCGGTCGCGCCTTATCGATCCGAGGCGGGCCCAGCGGTTCGCCGCCGGCAACCCGGTGCGCGGCGGCACGATCTACCTGACCGCCGCCGACGAGCGCGGCATGATGGTCAGCTTCATCCAGAGCAACTACATGGGCTTCGGCTCCGGCGTGGTCGTGCCGGGCTGGGGCGTGTCGCTGCAGAACCGCGGCCACGGCTTCGTCCTCGACGAGGCGAGCCCGAACTGCGTGGCGCCGGGCCGCCGCCCGTTCCACACCATCATCCCGGCGTTCCTCACCCGCGACGGTCGGCCGCAGATGAGCTTCGGCATCATGGGCGGCAACATGCAGCCGCAGGCGCACCTGCAGGCGATCGTGCGCATGCTGGCGCACGGGCAGCAGCCGCAGGCGGCCTGCGACGCGCCACGCTGGCGCTTCGACCACGGCCTGAGCATCGACGTGGAGAAGGCGATGGACCCGCGCACCGTCGCCGCCCTCGTCGACCGCGGCCACGAGGTCGCGGTGCTCGAGGACAGCTACCAGGACTTCGGCGCCGGCCAGTTCATCTGGCGCCTCGGCGACCCGGCCGTCGAGGGTTATGTCGCCGCCAGCGACTCGCGCCGCGACGGCCTCGCCGCGGGCTTCTGACGGGTGACTGCCGCCCCCGGCGCGCCACCCGCGCTCTGGCCCGGGCTGGCGCTGGCGATGGCCGGTTCGGTCGCCTTCTCGGGCAAGGCGATCATCGTCAAGCTCGCCTACCGCCATGGCGTCGACGCGGTGGCGCTGATCATGTACCGCATGCTGTTCGCTCTGCCGCTCTTCGCGCTGCTCGCCTGGTGGGCCGGACGCGGCAAGCCGGCGCTGACGCGGCGCGACTGGCTGGTCGTCTCCGGCCTCGGCTTCAGCGGCTACTACCTGGCGAGCTTCCTCGACTTCGCCGGCCTCGCCTACATCACGGCGAGCCTCGAGCGGCTCATCCTCTACCTCAACCCGACCCTCGTGCTCGCGCTCGGCGTCGTTGTCTTCAAGCGCAAGGTCACCGTCCGCCAGGTCCTGGCCCTGGCCGTCAGCTATTGCGGCGTGCTGCTCGTCTTCGCGCACGAGCTGTCGTTCCAGGGCAGCGATGCGGCGCTCGGTGCCGGCCTCGTCTTCGCCAGCGCCATGAGCTACGCGGTGTACCTGGTCGCCAGCGGCGAGGAGGTGGGCCGGCTTGGCGCCCTGCGCCTGACCGGCCTGGCGACCAGCGTCGCCTGCCTCTTCTGCATCTCCCAGTTCTTCGTCCTGCGGCCGGTCTCGGCCTTGGCGGTCGCGCCGGAGGTGATCTGGCTGTCGCTCCTGAACGCGACGCTCTGCACTTTCGCCCCCGTCCTCATGGTGATGATGGCCATCGAGCGGGTCGGCGCGAGCGTCGCGGCGCAGACGGGCATGATCGGGCCGCTGTCGACGGTGGCGATGGGCATCGTCTTTCTCGACGAGCCGTTCACCGGGTGGATCGTCGCGGGAACGCTTCTGGTCCTGGCGGGAATCTGGCTGCTGGCCACATGGAGGTAAGGAATGGATCTCGGAATCGCGGGGAAGTGGGCGCTGGTCTGTGCAGCGAGCAAGGGCCTGGGCAAGGGTTGCGCGATGGCGCTGGCCCGGGAAGGGGCCCACGTCGTCGTCACGGCGCGCGGCGCCGACGCGCTGGAGGCGACCGCGGCCGAGCTGCGCGCCCTCGGCGCCGGCGAGGTGCGCAGCGTCGTCGGTGACATCACCACCGAGGCCGGCCGCGCCGCCGCGCTGGCGGCCTGCCCGCAGGTCGACATCCTCGTCAACAACGCCGGCGGGCCGCCGCCGGGCAACTTCCGCGAGTGGAGCCGCGACGCCTGGATCAAGGCCATCGACGCCAACATGCTGACGCCGATCGAGCTCATGAAGGCGACCGTCGACGCGATGGCCGGCCGCGGCTACGGCCGGGTGATCAACATCACGTCGGGCGCGGTGAAGGCGCCGATCGACATCCTCGGCCTGTCGAACGGGGCGCGCAGCGGGCTCACCGGCTTCGTCGCCGGCCTGGCGCGGAGCCGGATCGCGAGCCGAGGCGTCACCATCAACGGCCTCCTGCCGGGCATGTTCGACACCGATCGCCTCCGCCACCTCCTCCTCGCTCTTGCCGTCACGCTTGGCGAGCGCGATCGTCG
>NZ_JANODC010000370.1:0-1852 GCF_031412495.1 Rhizobacter sp.
CGATCAGCAGCGCGGCGCACATCGCCGCGTAGAACGGCCAGAGCTCGCGCGACACCTCCTCGATCGTCACCTTGCCGATGGCGCAGCCGACGAACAGGGTCGGCCCGACCGGGGGCGTGATCAGGCCGATGCCCGCGTTGACGAGCAGGATCATGCCGAAGTGGACCGGGTCGATACCGAACTTGAGGATCACCGGCAGTAGGATCGGCGTGCAGATCAGGATCATCGGCGCCATGTCCATGAAGGTGCCGAGCAAGATCAGCAGGACGTTGATCATGAGCAGCAGCTCGTACTTGTTGCCGGCGACGGCGAGGAAGAACTGGGTCGCCTTCGCCGGCACCTGCATCAGCGCCATCATGTAGCCGAAGGCGGCCGAGAAGCCGATCAGCATCATCACCATCGCCACCATCTTGGTGACGCGGTGCAGCAGCATCGGCAGCTCGGCCCAGCGGTAGTCGCGGTAGATGAACATCGTGACGATGAAGGCGTACAGGCACGCCACCGCCGCCGACTCGGTCGGCGTGAAGACGCCGGTCAGGATGCCGCCGAGGATGATCACGACGGTGACCAGGCCCCACAAGGCATCGACGACGATGCGGCCGGCCTGGCGCAGCGTCACCGGCTCGCCCTTCGGGTAGCCGCGACGGTACGAAAGCAGCAGGCACAGGCCCATGACGCAGGCCCCGAACAGCAGCCCGGGCAGCACGCCGGCGAGGAACAGCTGGGCCACCGAGATCGTGCCGCCGGCGGCGAGCGAATAGAGCACGGCGTTGTGCGACGGCGGGATGAGCACCGCCTGGACCGAGCCGCAGATCGTGACGTTGGTGGCGAAGACCTTCGGGTAGCCCTGCTTGACCATCTGCGGGATCAGCACCGAGCCGATCGACGCGGTGTCCGCGACCGACGAGCCCGAGACGCCGCTGAAGAAGGTGGAGGCGATGACGTTCACGAGGGCCAGGCCGCCGCGGATCGCGCCGACGAAGACGCGCGCCAGGTTGACCAGCCGCACCGCCATCCCGCCCTCGGCCATGATCGCCCCGGCCAGCACGAAGAAGGGGATGGCCAGCAGCGAGAAGCTGTTGACGCCGCTCGAGATCTGGATCATCACCGCCTCGAGCGGGACGTCGATCCAGAGCGAGCCGATGATCGCCGCCAGGCCGAGCGTGTAGGCGACCGGCATGCCGATCATGCAGAGCACGAAGAAGGCGCCGAGCAGGACGAGGACTTCGATCATGTGAGCGTCGGCGCCGCCGTCACTCGGCCAGCGGCCGGTCGCGGTACATCACCGAGGTCGGCGGCGGCGAGCCGAGCCAGAGCCGCTCGACGATGAAGAGCAGGGTGAAGAGGCCCGCCAGGGGGATCGGCAGGTAGGTGATGCCGACGGGCAGCATCGGGAACTCCGCGATCGTCTGGCTCATGGTCGCCCGGACCAGCTGGGCGCCGTAGAAGAGCATGAACAGGGCGGTGGCGACCATCGCCAGGTCGGCGAGCCGGAGGAGCAGCGCCCGCAGGCGCGGTGCGACCGCGTCGGTCAGCATCCGCACCGCGATGTGCACGTTGGCGCGGTACGCCGCGGCGCCCCCGAGGAAGGTGAAGAGCACCATCGCCAGCACCGCGAACGGCTCGGGCCAGCTCGCCGCCGAGTTCATGACGTAGCGCATGAACACGCCGTAGGGAATCGCCAGCGTGATCGCCACCAGCGCGGTGGCCGAGACCACGATGCAGGCGAGGTAGAGCCGCTCCATCGCCGAGGCGTAGGCGGCTCGCATGCGCTTACTGGGTGTCCTGGATGCGCTTCAGCAGAGCGGCGTACTTGACGCCGTACTTGTCGCGGATCGGCTGCGTCGCCTTG
>NZ_JANODC010000371.1:0-2129 GCF_031412495.1 Rhizobacter sp.
GCGCACCGGCACCTTCTTCAGCTTCTTCGCGAGCTCGAAGCCGGTGGCGACCGCGTCGGCGCTCACCTTCGCCGGCACCACGATCTCGAGCAGCTTCATGATGTTGGCCGGCGAGAAGAAGTGCAGGCCCAGCACGTCGGCCGGGCGCGAGATGCTGGCGGCGATCTCGTCGATGTCGAGGTAGGAGGTGTTGGTGGCAAGCACCGCACCGGGTTTGCACACGCGGTCGAGCTCGGCAAAGACGGCCTGCTTCACCGCCATGTCCTCGAACACGGCCTCGACGACCAGGTCGGCCTGGCCCAAGGCGTCGTAGGCAGTGGCGCCGTTGAAGCGCGCCATCACGGCAGCCTTGGCCTCGGCGCCCATGCGGCCCTTGGCGACGAGGCCGTCGTAGACCTTCTCGACGTTGGCGCGGCCACGCGCGAGGCTGTCCTCGTCGCGCTCGACCATCGTCACCATCATGCCGGCGTCGAGCATCGCCACCGCGATGCCGGCGCCCATCGTGCCGCCGCCGACGATGCCGGCCGAGGCCAGCGGCCGCGGCTGCGCCGCCTTCGTCTCGGGCGCCTTGGCGACTTCGCGCTCAGCGAAAAAGACATGGATCAGGCTGGCGCGCTGCGGGCTGTTAATGCACTGCAGGAACAGCTCGCGCTCCAGGCGCAGACCTTCGTCGAAGGGGCGATCCTGCGCGGCCTCGACCGCGTCGACGATCTTGTGTGGCGAAAACAGGCCGCGGCTCTTGGCGGCGACGTCGGCGCGCGCAGCGTCGATCGCGGCACGGCTGGCCTCTCGATCGGCCACCAGCCCCTGCGTGTCGCGCGTGCGGCGCACGGGCGCGCCGGCGGCGAGCAACTCCTGCGCATGGGCCAGGCCTTCGGCCAGCGTGTCGTCACTGCGGCCCAGCCGGTCGACGAGGCCGAGCGCCTGTGCCTCTTCTGCGCCGACGTGGCGACCGCTCAGCATCAGCTCGAGCGCGGGGCCCGCGCCGATCAGGCGGGGCGCGCGCTGCGTGCCGCCGGCGCCGGGCATCAGGCCGAGCTGCACTTCGGGCAGGCCGAGCTTGACGCCTTTTACGGCCAGCCGGTAGTGCGCCGCCAGTGCCACCTCGAGGCCGCCACCCAGCGCAGCGCCGTGAAGGGCGGCGACCACCGGCTTGCTGCAGGCCTCGATGCGGTTGCAAACGTCCGGCAGCGCTGGGGGCTGCGGCGGCTGGCCGAACTCGCGGATGTCCGCGCCGGCGATGAAGTTGCGCCCGGCACCGACGATCAGCACCGCGGCGACGGCGGGGTCGGACTGCGCGGCGTCGATCGCCGCCACCAGGCCGCGGCGCACGTCGGTGCCCAGCGCGTTGACGGGCGGGTTGTCGACGCTCACGACCAGCACGTTGCCGCGGAGGAGAAAGGTGACGGGAGAAGAAGCAGGGTCCATGCGGTCTCCGACGGCTGTCGTTCTGAAGAATTGATTGTTCGACGCTGCGTCCTCCTTGACAATCCCAGCGCTGATTGACAGAGTGTCAAACACTGTTTGACAGTTGCGGGATCCCACGAGGCGAACAAATGGCCATGGACGTCAACACGCTGACCCTGCTGGTCGAGATCCTGGATGCCGGAAACCTGAGCGAAGCCGGGCGGCGGCTGAAGATGACGCGTGCCAACGTCAGCTACCACCTGAACCAGTTCGAGCGCACGATCGGCCAGCAATTGGTACGGCGCACGACGCGGCGAATCCAGGCCACCGAGATCGGCCTGCGCCTGTACGAGCACGGCAAGGCCATCCGCAACGAGCTGCTGGCGGCGCGCGAGTCGATCGCGACGCTCGGGCAGAGCCTGCAGGGCCGGGTCAGGCTGAGCGTTCCCAGCGGCTACGGCCAGCTCGTGATGTCGCAGTGGCTGCTCGACTTCAAGCGGCTGTACCCCGGCATCGTGCTCGACGTGGTCTTCGAGAACCGCGTCGAGGACCTGATTCGCGATGAAGTGGACATTGCGGTCCGCGTGATGTCGGAGCCGCCGCAGAACCTGGTCGCACGCGACCTGGGCCCGATGCATTACGTGGTCTGCGCCTCACGCGCCTACGCCGAGGCCAACGGCATGCCCGCCGATCTGGACGCGCTGCGCACCGCGCCGTTGATC
>NZ_JANODC010000372.1:0-2791 GCF_031412495.1 Rhizobacter sp.
TGCGACGGCGGCGGTCGCGCCAGGCGCCTCCGTGCCGGCGCTGCCGGCCGTGGTCGCCGCTGCGCCGGTTCTGCCGGCCACCGCGAGCCTGCCTGCCGCGACCATGGCCCGACCAGCCAGCGCCGCCGCAGCGCGCCCTGCGCCCCGATCGACGGCCGCCGCGCCTCCTGAGCCGAGCTTCGTCGACTCGCTCATGGCCAACCCGCTCTACCTGCTCGGCGGCCTGCTCGCTGCCGTGCTCGCGGCCTTCGGCATCTACAGGTTCACGCAGCGCTCGAAGAAGGACAGCGGCGAGACCTCGTTCCTCGAGAGCCGCCTGCAGCCGGACTCGTTCTTCGGTGCGAGCGGCGGGCAGCGGATCGACACCCGCGACGCCGCCGGCTCGTCGTCGTCGATGACCTACTCGCTGTCGCAGCTCGACGCCATCGGCGACGTGGACCCGGTGGCCGAGGCCGACGTGTACCTGGCTTACGGCCGCGACCTCCAGGCCGAGGAGATCCTCAAGGAGGCGATGCGCAGCAACCCCGAGCGCCTCGCCATCCGCACCAAGCTGCTCGAGGTCTATGCCAAGCGGCGCGACATCAAGGGCTTCGAGCTGCTCGCCACGCAGCTGTTCGCGCTGACGCGCGGCGAGGGCGAGGACTGGGCCAAGGCGCAGGAGCTCGGCGCCCAGATCGATCCGGAGAACAACCTGTACCACGCCGGCGGCGCCCCGGAGCGCCCGGTCGATGGCGGCATGGTTCGCCCGGAGCCGCTCGGCGCCAGCACGCTGCCGCAGTCGATCACGCCGACGCAGTCCGAGTTCGGCCACTCGGCCATCGATTCCGACCTGCGCGACAGCCAGCTCACCGACGTCGACCTCGACCTCGACAACCCGGATGTCGGCGTGCCGTCGACCCCGGTGCCCCTCGACACGACCGAGGCGATCTCGCCGCGCTCGGCTTCGGCCTCGCAGTTCCAGGCCAGCACGCTGAAGATGCCGCTGGTCGCCAACGAGCCGTCGTCCCAGCCCGATCACCGAGACGAGCCCCTGGTCTTCGACCTCTCGGGCATCACGCTCGACCTCGACCAGCCGGCTTCGGCAGCGCATGCGAAGCACGACGGCGGCGACGTCGCGGTGGCCGACGACGAGGGCAACGGAGATCCGGTCTCCCGCAAGATGGAGCTGGCCGAGGAGTTCCAGCGGATCGGCGACAAGGATGGCGCGCGAGACCTGCTGCGCGAGGTGCTCACGACGGCGACCGGCTCGACCAAGTCCAGGGCGCAGAGCATGCTGGAAGACCTGGGCTGAAGCACCGCGCCGCCTTCGGGCGGCGCCGCGCCTGCCGGCTCGGCGAGGTCTCGTGAGAGTCGCTCTCGGCGTCGCTTACCGCGGAACCGCGTACCACGGCTGGCAGAGCCAGCCCGGTGGCCTGACGCTGCAGGACCGGTTGGACGCGGCGCTCACCGCCTTCGCCGCGGTCCCTCTGCGCTCGGTGTGTGCTGGCCGCACCGACGCCGGCGTGCATGCCGTCAACCAGGTCGTTCATCTCGACACCGACGTCGTCCGCCGCCCGGACGCCTGGGTGCGCGGCACCAACCGATACCTGCCCGGCGACATCGCCGTGCAATGGAGCCGCAAGGTGCCGGCCTCGTTCCACGCCCGCGCGAGCGCGCTCGGCCGCCGCTATGCCTACGTCCTGCTCGAAGCGCCTGTGCGCCCTGCAGTCGAGAGCGGGCAGGTCGGCTGGACCTTCCGCCGCCTCGACGGGGACAGGATGCGAGAGGCTGCCGCGGTCCTGCTCGGCGAGCACGACTTCAGCGCCTTTCGTTCCGCCGAATGCCAGGCACCGACGCCGGTGAAGACCCTGCGGTCGCTGCGCATCGAGCGGCGCGGCGCCTACTGGCGCTTCGACTTCGATGCCGATGCCTTCCTGCACCACATGATCAGGAACCTGATGGGCAGCCTGCTCGCGGTCGGCAGCGGCGTGCGTCCGGCGGCCTGGATCGCCGAGGTCCTCGCTTCGCGCGACCGGTCGCTGGCGTCGGCCACGTCCGCCCCCGACGGCCTCTACTTCCTGGGCCCGTACTACGATGCCGGCGATGCGATCCCCCAGCACACGCCGGCCATGGACTGGCTGCCCTGACCGGGTGCCGCCGGGCGAGGGGGAGCGCGGATGAGCGCCCGCACCCGCATCAAGATCTGCGGGCTGTCGCGCCGCGAGGACGTGAGCGCGGCGGTCGATGCCGGTGCCGACGCGATCGGCCTCGTCTTCCATGCGCCCAGCCCGCGCCACGTGTCGCTCGCCGCCGCCGCCGCTCTCGCAAAAGACCTTCCTCCGTTCGTCACGCCGGTGGGCCTGTTCGTTAACGCGGACCGGGCGACCGTGGCCGCCGCCGTTGCCGCCATTCCCGGCCTCATGCTGCAGTTCCACGGCGACGAATCGGCGGTCGACTGCGCCGGCTTCGGCCGGCCCTTCATGAAAGTGGCGCGGATGGCGCCGGGGGTCGATTTGCTAGACTTGGCACGCCGTTTCGACGCGGCCAGTGCGCTTCTCCTCGACGCCCACGTGGCCGGCTTCGGCGGCGGTGGAAAGGTCTTCGATTGGTCGCTCGTTCCTGCCGGCGTTCCGCTTCGGCTCGTTTTGTCTGGTGGGTTGCGTGCCGAAAACGTCGTTGCCGGCATTCAGCAGCTGCGGCCCTGGGCCGTTGACGTCTCCTCCGGCGTCGAATCGTCGCGCGGCGTGAAGGACGCCGGGGCGATCCGGCGCTTCTGCGACGCGGTGCGCGAAGCCGATGCCCGGATCGCCGC
>NZ_JANODC010000373.1:0-5311 GCF_031412495.1 Rhizobacter sp.
TTCAAAATGGCAGTCGGCGTGTCTTCCCAAGCCGGCCTGCCCACAAACCACGGGAAGTTCACCGGAGAAACCAAAATGAAACGCTCGATTTCGATCACGATGCTGTCGGCTGTTGGGGCTGCCGTCGCCCTGACACTGGCCGCCTGCGGCAAGAAGGACGATGTCGTCGTCGTCACCGCGCCGGCCGGGTCGGCCAGCCCAGCCGCGATGGCCTCCGCCGCAGCGCCCGCCGCCACCGGCGCCGAAGCCACCGCCAAGAAGTGGATCGACAGCGAGTTCCAGCCGTCCACCCTGTCCAAGGACCAGCAGGCCGCCGAGATGAAATGGTTCATCGACGCCGCGGCCAAGCTGAAGGCCAAGGGCGTGACGGAGATCTCGGTGGTCTCGGAGACGATCACGACGCACGAGTACGAGAGCAAGACGATGGCCAAGGCCTTCAGCGAGATCACCGGCATCACCGTCAAGCACGACCTGATCCAGGAAGGCGACGTGGTCGAGAAACTGCAGACCTCGATGCAATCGGGCAAGTCGATCTACGACGGCTGGATCAGCGACTCCGATCTGATCGGCACCCACTTCCGCTACGGCAAGATCCTCGCGCTGTCCGACTACATGGAAGGCGCCGGCAAGGAGTTCACCAACCCGGGCCTGGACCTGAAGGACTTCATCGGCACCAGCTTCACCACCGCGCCAGACGGCAAGCTCTACCAGTTGCCCGACCAGCAGTTCGCCAACCTGTACTGGTTCCGCGCCGACCTGTTCGCCAAGCCGGAGCTGAAGGAAAAGTTCAAGGCCAAGTACGGTTACGAGCTGGGCGTGCCGCTTAACTGGAGCGCGTACGAAGACATCGCCGCTTTCTTCACCAACGACGTGAAGACCATCGACGGCAAGCCGATCTATGGCCACATGGACTACGGCAAGAAGGACCCGTCGCTGGGCTGGCGGTTCACCGACGCGTGGCTGTCGATGGCAGGCACGGCCGACATCGGCATCCCGAACGGCAAGCCGGTCGACGAGTGGGGAATCCGCACCACCGACGACGGCTGCACCCCGCTGGGCGCTTCGGTGTCCCGCGGGGGCGCCACGAACTCGCCGGCCGCCGTGTACGCGCTCACGAAGTACGTTGACTGGATGAAAAAGTACTCGCCGAAAGAAGCCATCGGCATGACCTTCGGCGAATCCGGACCGGTGCCTGCGCAGGGCCAGATCGCGCAGCAGATCTTCTGGTACACGGCTTTCACGGCAGACATGATCAAGCCGGGCCTGCCGGTCGTGAATGCCGACGGGACGCCGAAGTGGCGCATGGCGCCGGGCCCGAACGGTCCGTACTGGAAGCAGGGCATGCAGAACGGCTACCAGGACGTGGGCTCGTGGACCTTCTTCAAGGACCACGATGCCAACCGGACGGCCGCGGCATGGCTCTACGCTCAGTTCGTAACCGCCAAGAGCACGAGCCTGAAGAAGACCATCGTCGGCCTGACGCCGATTCGTGAAAGCGACATCCAGTCGCAGGCGATGACCGACATGGCGCCCAAGCTCGGTGGCCTGGTCGAGTTCTATCGCAGCCCGGCTCGCGTCGCCTGGACGCCGACCGGCGGCAACGTGCCCGACTACCCCAAGCTGGCGCAGCTGTGGTGGAAGAACGTTGCCGTCGCGGTGACCGGCGAGAAGACGCCGCAGGCGGCGATGGACACCCTGGCCGAGGAGATGGACCAGGTCATGGCCCGCCTCGAGCGCGCCGGCATGGCCTATTGCCAACCCAAGCTCAATCCCAAGAGTGACCCGACCAAGTGGCTGAGCGACAAGGGCGCGCCGTGGAAGAAGCTGGCCAACGAGAAGCCGAAGGGCGAGACGATCGCCTACGACACGCTCCTGAGCGCGTGGAAGGCCGGCAAGGTGCGTTGACGCGCCCGGTACCGCAGACGGGCCTCCGGTGCGCTGCACCGGAGGTCTTTTTTTTCGACCCGCGACGAAGCTAGCCGATGTGCGGCGCGTCCGGCAGCTCGTTGCGGTCGGCGTCGCCCGGCGCGCGCGGGAAGTGGCGCACGAGCAGTGCGTCGACGGCGTCGACCGCCTGCTCGAGGCCGGCCGCGAAGTCGCCCTGGCGGAAGTTGTCGCGCATCGTCTCGGTGATGGCCGCCCAGGCCGGCGCGTCGACGTGACGGCTCAGGCCGCGGTCGGCGACGATCTCGATCGCATGCTCGGCGAGCAGCAGGTAGATCAGCACGCCGTTGTTGGCCTCGGTGTCCCAGACGCCCAGCTTGCCGAACATCGCGATGGCGCGCTCGCGCGGCGTGGCGCCGCGACGCAGGTAGCTCCAGGGCAGGCCGGCCTCGACGTAGACCCGGATCTCGCCGCCGTGCCGCGCCTCGCTCGCCGTCACGCGCGCCTCGACGCGGGCCAGCGCGGCCGGCGGCAGGACGCGGGCGACATCGTCCTCGTCGAACATCCGGTGCCGGAGCAGGCGCGCGATCCGGCTCGCCATCACCACCGCCCGGAGGCGCCGCCCCCGTCGAAGTTGCCGCCACCGCCGGAGCTGAAGCCGCCGCCGAAGCCGCCGCCGCCGAATCCCCCGCCGCCGCCGCCACCACCGCCCCAGATGACCGGCCCCATGCCGCCGCGCCGGCTCCCGCCGCCGACCCCCATCACGCCGACCATGACCAGCGCGACGAGGGCCGCGCCGCCGGCGATGAGCAGGCTCGAGGTCAGGAACCAGCCGAGCGCGCCGACGCCGGCACCGGTGGCGAGCGAGCCGAGCTTGCGGCCCATGACGCTCTTCAGCATGCCGCCGACGACGGGCACGCCGATGAGGAGGAAGAGGCCGATGTCCTGCAGGCTGAAGCCGGAGGCCGGACGCTGCCGGGCTCCGTCGCCGCCGGGCGCCGGCTGCGGCAGGCCCTCGCTGGCGATCCGCTCGCCGAGGCGGTCGACGGCGCTGTTCAGGCCGCCGGCGTAGTCGCCGTTGCGGAACGCCGGGATGATCTGCTCGCGGATGATGCGGCCGGCCGCGACGTCCGGCACCGCCCCCTGCAGCGCCGCGGCGACCTGGATGTTGACGTCGCGGTCCTCCTTGGCCACGGTCAGCAGGAGGCCGTCGCCCTCCGCCTTGCGGCCGATCTTCCACGTCGAGGCGACGCGCTGCGCGAAGGAGGCGATGTCCTCCGGGCGGGCCGTCGCCACGATCAGCACCACCACCTGGGCGCCGCGCTGCGCCTCGATGGCGGCGAGCTTGGCCTCGAGGGCGCCGACCTGCTGCGCCGTCAGGGTGCCGGTCTGGTCGATGACCCGGCCGCTGAGCGGCGGCACCGGCAGCACCGACTGCGCCCAGGCGCAGGCCCAGGCGAGCAGCAGGGCCGCGAAGAAGAGCGTGGCGCGGGCCGGCGCGGCGGCCGGGGCGGGCGAGGCGCGCATCGGCGCTCCGGCTGAAGGCAGGCGGCTAGCGGGACGCGGGCGCGGCCGGGGCGGGTGCGGCCGGCGCGCCGGGCTTGTCGAAGCTGACCGTCGGCGGCACCGCGATCTGCGCCTCGTTCTGCACCGCGAAGTTCGGCTTGACCTTGTAGCCGAAGACCATCGCCGTGAAGTTCGTCGGCACGCTGCGCACCTTGACGTTGTACTCGGCCACCGTCTGGATGTACTTGTTGCGGGCGACGGTGATGCGGTTCTCCGTGCCCTCGAGCTGCACGCGCAGGTCCTGGAAGGCCTGGTTCGCCTTCAGGTTCGGGTACTGCTCGGCGACGACGAGGAGCCGGCTCAGCGCCCCGCTCAGCTGCCCTTGCGCGGCCTGGAAGCGGGCGAAGGCCTCCGGGTCGTTGACGAGTTCGGGCGTGGCCTGGATCGCCGTCGCCCGCGAGCGCGCCTCGATGACGCGCGTCAGCGTCTCCTGTTCGAAGTTCGCCTCGCCCTTGACGGTGGCGACGATGTTCGGGATCAGGTCGGCGCGGCGCTGGTACTGGCTCAGCACTTCCGCCCACGCGGCCCGCACCTGCTCGTCGAGGCGCTGGAAGTCGTTGTAGCCGCAGCCCGAGAGCGCCAGCGTGAAGCCGGCGAGCACGAACGCGCCGAGACGGCGGCCGAACGACGGGGTAGCGATGTGCATGGAGCCTCCTCAGTGGACGGCGAGGATCGTACCTTGCAGGCCGTGTCGGACGGGGCGTCGGGCCGCTGCAAGAATGGATGCCGCGACGCTACGGGACCCGCATGGCAGCCACGCAGACCTTCCGAATCGACGGCCCGGCCGAACCCCGGGTGCCGCTGCTGCTCGATTCGCCGCATTCCGGGCACGAGTTCCCTTCCGACTTCGGCGCGGCCGTGAGCGAGTTCGACCTGCGCGACGGCGAGGACTGCTTCGTCGACGAGCTGTACCGGCCGGCCACCGAGCGCGGCGTCGCCCTCCTCGCGGCCCTGGCGCCACGCACCTACATCGACCTCAATCGCCACGCCGGCGACATCGACCTGGCGCTGCTCGAGGGCGGCCGCTGGCCCGACGCGTTCGTGCCGAGCGGCAAGGCCCGGCTGGGCAAGGCGCTCGTCTGGCGCACGCTCGACGGCGGCGCGCCCATCTACGACCGGCTGCTCCCGGTCGACGAGGTGCGGCGCCGCATCGAGCGCGTCCACGCGCCCTACCACGCGGCGCTGCAGGAGCGCATCGCCGCCACGCACGCGCGCTTCGGCGCGAGCTGGCACATCGACTGTCACTCGATGAACGCCGTCAGCGGTGTGCAGGGCGAAGGCGGCGCCGGCGTGCGCCGCGCCGACTTCGTGCTCGGCGACCGCGACGGCACGACCTGCGATCCGGCCTTCACCGAGTTCGTGCGCGGCGTGCTCGCCGGCATGGGCTACGAGGTCAAGGTGAACGACCCGTACAAGGGGGTCGAGCTGGTCCGTGCCTATTCGAACCCCGCGGAGCGGCGGATGAGCCTGCAGGTCGAGGTCAACAAGCGGCTCTACATGGACGAGGCGACGCGCGAGAAGAGCGCCGGCTTCGTGCCGCTGCAGAAGGACCTGGCGACGCTGATCGACGCCGTGCTCGAGTACGCCGCCGCCGAGGTCGGGCGGCGATGACCGCTGCCGCGCCGCGCCGCGTTCAGCTCCGCCGCAGCAAGGGCTGGACGATGCCGCCGGACACGGTCAAGGTCGACCGGACGACGCGCTGGGGCAACCCGTTCAGCGTCGCCGAGTGCGGCACCGCGGCCGTCGCCGTCGCCCATCACGCGCGCTGGCTGCGCGGCGAGATTCCGGCGCCGGGCGCCGCCCTGCCGCCCACGGCGGCGGCGATCCGCGCCGCGCTCGGCGGCCACGACCTCACCTGCTG
>NZ_JANODC010000374.1:0-2025 GCF_031412495.1 Rhizobacter sp.
ATGTAGTGCATGCGCATCTTTCCGGAGATGTGGCCGAGCACCACATGACCGTTTTCCAGCTTCACACGAAACGTGGCGTTGGGCAGATTCTCGAGAATCTCGCCCTGCATCTGAATGACATCGTCTTTCGCCATGCGTTCCGCTTCGGGTCGTCCTTTGTTCGATCTGTCGTGAGTCTGTTGAGGAACGGGTCAGCTCGCCTTGAAGCTGGCCTTCTTGAGCAGCGACTCGTACTGCTGACTCATGACATAGCTCTGCACCTGGGCCCAGAAGTCCATCGTCACGACGACGATGATCAGCAGGGACGTGCCGCCGAAATAGAACGGCACGTTGTACTTGAGGACCAGGAACTCCGGCAGCAGGCACACCGCCGTGATGTAGATCGCCCCGGCCAGCGTCAGGCGCGACAGGATGCGGTCGATGTGACGCGCCGTCTGGTCGCCCGGCCGGATGCCCGGGATGAAGGCGCCGCTCTTCTTCAGGTTGTCGGCCGTCTCGCGGCTGTTGAAGACGAGCGCCGTGTAGAAGAAGCAGAAGAAGACGATCGCCGCCGCGTAGAGCATGACGTAGATCGGCTGCCCCGGCGCGAGCAGGGCGGCGAGGTCCTTCAGCCAGCGCAGGCTGTCGCCGGTGGCGAACCAGCTGACGATGGTCGTCGGCAGCAGGATGATGGAGGACGCGAAGATCGGCGGGATCACGCCCGACATGTTCAGCTTCAGCGGCAGGTGCGACGACTGGCCGCCGTAGACCTTGTTGCCGACCTGGCGCTTGGCGTAGTTGACGAGGATCTTGCGCTGGCCGCGCTCCACGAAGACGACGGCGAAAGTGACCGCCACCACCAGCAGCGTGATGAAAAGCGCTGCGATGATCGACATCGAGCCCTGGCTGATGAGCGTGCCGAACTGGGCCAGCGCGCCAGGCAGGCCGGCGGCGATGCCGGCGAAGATCAGGATCGAGATGCCGTTGCCGAGGCCGCGTTCGGTGATCTGCTCGCCGAGCCACATCAGGAACATCGTCCCGGCGACCAGGCTGACGACCGCCGTCAGGCGGAAGCCGAAGCCCGGGTCGATCACCAGGCCGGGCGACTGCTCGATGGCGAGCGCGATGCCGAGCGACTGGAAAAGCGCCAGGCCGAGCGTGCCGTAGCGCGTGTACTGGGTGATCTTGCGCCGCCCCGACTCGCCTTCCTTCTTGAGGGCCTCGAGCGTCGGCACGACGTAGGTCATCAGCTGCATGATGATCGACGCCGAGATGTACGGCATGATGCCCAGCGCGAACACGGTGAAGCGCGACAGCGCGCCGCCCGAGAACATGTTGAACAGGCTCAGGATGCCGCCCTGCTGGCCCTGGAACAAGGCCTGCAGCTGGTTCGGGTCGATCCCCGGCACGGGGATGTGCGCCCCGACCCGGTAGACGACGAGCGCGCCGACCAGGAAGAACAGGCGCCGTCGCAGGTCGCCGAACTTCCCGCTCTTGGCCAGCTGATTCGCGTTCGTTGCCACTGTCTCGCCGTTCCTCGCTCGCCTCAGGCGACCGAGCCGCCGGCGGCCTCGATCACGGCCTTGGCACCGGCGGTGGCCAGGATGCCGCCGCTCAATGCCACCTTGATGCTCAGCTCGCCGCTCTTGATGACCTTGACGTTCTTCGTCATCTCGCCGATCAGCTTGGCCTGCTTCAGCGTCAGCATGTCGACCTCGGCCGCGCCGAGGCGCTGCAGGTCGGCGAGGGTGACCTCCGCGTTGTACTTGGCGGTTGTCGACTTGAAGCCGCGCTTGGGCAGGCGGCGCTGCAGCGGCATCTGGCCGCCTTCGAAGCCCACCTTGTGGTAGCCGCCGGCACGCGACTTCTGGCCCTTGTGGCCGCGGCCGGCCGTCTTGCCGATGCCCGAGCCGATGCCGCGGCCGACGCGGCGGCGTGCCTTCTTCGACCCGTCGGCCGGCTTGATGGTGTTGAGTTCCATGTTCCTTGCTTCCCCAGGGCCGCTCCAAGCACCCTCACCAGGTACGAGACCTTGTTGATCATGCC
>NZ_JANODC010000375.1:0-3616 GCF_031412495.1 Rhizobacter sp.
GAGGCCGACCTCTATCTCGAAGGCCACGACCAGCACCGCGGCTGGTTCCACTCGTCGCTGCTGATCGCCTGCGCGATCGAAGGCCACGCGCCGTATCGCGGCCTGCTGACGCACGGCTTCACCGTCGACGGCTCCGGTCGCAAGATGAGCAAGAGCCTCGGCAACTTCATCGCCCTGAACGACGTCACGGCCAAGCTCGGCGCCGAGATCATCCGCCTCTGGTGCGCCTCGACCGACTACTCGGGCGACCTGGCCATCGACGACAAGATCCTGGCCCGCGTCGTCGATGCCTATCGGCGGATCCGCAACACGCTTCGCTTCCTGCTCGCCAACACGAGCGACTTCGACGCGGCGAAGGACGCGGTGCCGCTCGCCAGGATGCTCGAGATCGATCGCTGGGCCCTGGCCCGCACGGCCCAGCTGCAGGCCGAGATCGTCGGCCGCTTCGACGCCGACCGAGGCGTCTTCGCAGGCGGCCACTACGGCATCTACGAATTCCACCCGGTCGTCGCCAAGCTGCAGGTGTTCTGCTCGGAGGACCTCGGCTCGTTCTACCTCGACGTCCTCAAGGACCGCCTCTACACGACGGCCGCCGGCTCGCACGCGCGGCGCTCGGCGCAGACGGCGCTCTGGCACGTCGCCCACGCCGTGCTGCGCTGGATGGCGCCCTTCCTCAGCTTCACCGCGGAGGAGGCCTGGAAGGTGTTCGGCCCGAAAGGGTCCGCCTCGATCTTCACGGAGACCTACGTCGACACCCGCGCCTGGGCCGACCCGGCGCTGCTGGCGAAGTGGCGGCGCATCGGCGAGGTGCGTGCCGAGTCGAACCGGCAGATCGAGAGCCTGCGGGCCGACGGCAAGCTCGGCTCGTCGCTGCAGGCCGAGGTGCTGGTCGCGGCGCGCGGCGAGCTGCACGAGCTTCTCGCCACCCTCGGCGGCGACCTCCGCTTCGTGCTCATCACGTCGAAGGCGCGCCTGGAGGCGCTGGCCGCCGACGACACCGTCGACTTCCAGGTCCGCCCCGAGGTGAGCGGCGCGCTGAAGTGCGAACGCTGCTGGCACTACCGCGACGACGTCGGGCACGACCTGGCGCATCCGCGGATCTGCGCCCGCTGCACGAGCAACCTGTTCGGTACCGGCGAGCCGCGCAGGGTGGCCTGAGCATGGGCTCGCGCAAAGGCATTCCGATCTGGGGCTGGCTGGGCATCTCGCTCGTCATCGTCGTGCTCGACCAGCTGACGAAGACGCTCATCGCCCGCACCTTCGAGCTCGGCGACGTGCGGACGATCACGCCCTACTTCGACATCGTCCGCGCCCACAACAGCGGCGCCGCGTTCTCGTTCCTCGCCGGCGCCGGCGGCTGGCAGCGCTGGTTCTTCATCGGTCTGGGCACGGCGGCGGCCGTCTTCATCGTCTGGATGCTGAAGCGGCACGGCGGCCAGCGCCTGTTCGCCTGGGCACTGGCGCTGATCCTGGGCGGCGCGGTCGGCAACGTCATCGACCGCATCCTGCACGGCCACGTCATCGACTTCATCCAGGTGCACTGGGGCCGCGCGTACTTCCCGGCCTTCAACGTCGCCGACAGCGCGATCAGCGTCGGCGCTGCCTGCCTGATCCTCGACGAGCTGCTGCGCGTGCGTCGCTCGCGCTGAGCAGCGCTACGCCGGCTCCGGCCAGTGCCGCGCCCACACCGGCGCGACGCGGGGATCGGCCTCGATGCGGGCCAGCAGCGCCGTGAACGCCGGCCGCGACCCGGCGAGGTGCTTGCGGGCGCCGCTCCACATCGACACCGTGGCAGCGAGGATGTCGAGGGCACCCGGCCGATCGCCGCTCAGCCACGGCGTCGCTCGGAACTGGTCGACGAACAGGTCCCACAGCTCGTGCAGGCGGGCGCGGCCGCGCCCGGCCATTGCCTGGCGCACGGCATCGTCGGGCTCCGGATACCAGCGCTCCGGGTAGTCGAGGATGCTGATGCCGGCGTAGCAGTTGGCGGCGATGTAGACCAGGCCGCGGATCTGCTGCGCGCGCTGCGACGCGCCTGCCGAGAGCAGCCCGCTCTGTGGGTACGAGCCCGAGATGGATGAGGATCGCCGCGCTTTCACTCAGAGGCCGAGCCGGACCCCTTGCTTCCATAGAGAGTCAGCACGACCGTCTCCTTGCCCAGCCGCCGCTCAGGGGATCAGCACGCTCGAGCCGCTGGTCGCGCGCGCCTCGAGGTCGCGGTGTGCCTGGGCCGCTTCGGCGAGCGGGTAGCGACGCTCGATGCGGATCTTCACCTTGCCGCTCTCGACCATCGCGAAGAGCTCGTCGGCCATTTCCTGCGTGGCCTCGCGGGTCGCGATGTGGGTGAAGAGCGTCTGCCGCGTGACGTAGAGCGAGCCCTTGGCGGCGAGCGTGCCGACCGCGAAGGGCGGCACGACGCCCGACGCATTGCCGAAGCTCGCCATCAGGCCGAACGGGCGCAGGCAGTCGAGCGACTTGTCCCAGGTGTCCTTGCCGACCGAGTCGTAGACGACCTTGACGCCCTTGCCGCCGGTGATCTCCTTGACGCGGGCGGCGAAGTCCTCGCTGCGGTAGTTGATGGTGTGCGCGGCGCCGTGCTCGCGCGCCAGGGCGCACTTCTCGTCGCTGCCCGCCGTGCCGATGACCTCGAGCCCGAGCGCCTTGCCCCACTGACAGGCGATCAGGCCGACGCCGCCGGCCGCGGCATGGAACAGGATCGCATCGCCCGGCTGCAGGCCGCCCTGCGGCAGGGTGCGGCGCAGCAGGTACTGCGCGGTGAGGCCCTTGAGCATCATGGCGGCACCGGTCTCGAACGAGATCGCCGCCGGCAGGCGAACGACGTTCTTCGCGGGCATCACGCGCGCCACCGAGTAGCTGCCCGGCGGGTTGCTGGCGTAGGCGGCCCGGTCGCCTTCCTTCAGGTGCGTCACGCCGGCGCCGACCGCCTCGACGATGCCGGCACCCTCCATGCCGAGCGTCAGCGGCACGGGCAGCACGTAGACGCCCGAGCGCTGGTAGACGTCGATGTAGTTGAGGCCGCTGGCATGGTGGCGGATGCGGATCTCGCCCGGGCCGGGGGCGCCGACGGGGAGGCCGACGAGGCGCATCTCGTCGGCGCCGCCCTGCTTGTCGATGCGGACGGTCTGGCTGGTGGTCGTCATGGAAGCTTCCGGTTCGTGCAGGTGCGCTATCGTGCCTCAAGACACCGCACTGCATGAAGCGCCTGACGACTGCCCCGAACCTAGCGCTGGCCACCCTGTGGGCCGACATGCTGACCCATGCCGGCATCGACGCCACGGTCCAGCGCATGTACGCGAGCAGCATCGCCGGCGAGCTGCCGCCCGACCAGGCCATGCCCGAGGTGTGGGTCAGCGAGGACGGCGAGCTGGAGCGGGCGCGCGCGCTGCTCGAGCAGCTTCGCCACCCGGTGCACCGGCGCTGGGCCTGCCCCGGCTGCCGCGAGCAGATCGACGGGCCGTTCGAGCAGTGCTGGAACTGCGGCGCGGCGATGCCGCAGGCGGTCGCGTCGTGACCTAGAACGTGCCCGGGTAGGCGCCACCGTCGGCGAGCAGGTTCTGCCCGGTGATGTAGCCGGCCTGCACGCTGCACAGGAAGG
>NZ_JANODC010000376.1:0-13732 GCF_031412495.1 Rhizobacter sp.
ACCTTTCTTTCTGGGTGAGCTGGAGTGACGGGAGCGCTGCGCCTAGGGTGCCATTTGCGCAGGAAGCCAGAGGATGATCTGCGGAAAGGCGACGAGGACCACGAGCAGCAATAGATGGCTGAACACGTGCGGCCAGACGCCGGCGAAGATCTCCTGGAGCGGCCGCTTCGCGTATCGCGAGACGACGAACACGTTCAGGCCCACCGGCGGCGTGACCAGCCCGACCTCGGCGACGACGATGACGATGACCCCGAACCAGACCGGGTCGAAGCCGAGGGCCTTGATCAGGGGCAGCACGATCGGCACGGTCAGGATCAGGATGGCGATCTGGTCCATCAGGCAGCCGAGCACCAGGTAGATGAACAGGATGAAGGCAAGGATGACCCAGCGCGAGACGTCGAGCCCGCCGACCCACTGCACGATCGCCTGGGTGCTCTGCGTCAGGGTCAGGAAGTAGCCGAAGATCTTCGCGCAGACGACGATCATGATGATCATGCAGCTCGCGTGAAGCGCGTGCCGGAGCGCCTTCGCCAGCGTCGCCCGGTTGACGGTGCCTTCTCTGACCGCCAGCAGGAGTGCGCCGAACGCGCCCAGCCCCGACGCCTCGGTCGGGGTCGCGATGCCGGTGTAGATGACGCCGGTCACGGCCATGAAGAGCAGCAGCATCGGCCCGACCACGGTCAGGGAGCGGAGCTTCTCGCCCATGGAGTAGGCCTGGCCGCGCGGCGCCGAGCTCGGGTCGATGGCGACCAGCGCCCAGACCGTGGCCATGATCGTGAGGGTGACGAGGATGCCGGGAATCACTCCCCCGATCAGCAGCTGGCCGATGCTGACGTCGGCGATGATCCCGTAGAGCACGAGGGCGATGCTCGGCGGGATCAGCATCGCCAGCGTTCCCGAGATGGCGACCACGCCGCCGGCCAGCTTCGGGTCGTAGCCTGCCTTCAGCATGGCGGGCATCGTCGTCGAGGACAGCGTCGCTGCCGAGGCGGTGCTCGAGCCCGAGATCGCGCCGAAGCCGGCGCCGGCGATCGCCGTCGCCATGCCGAGGCCGCCGGGCACCCGCCCGACCCAGGTCGAGGCAGCCTTGAACAGGTTGTCGGCGACGCCGCTCAGGATCACGAACTCGGCCATCAGGATGAACATCGGGATCGAGATCAGCTCGTACGAGCCGGCCGTCGACAGCGGCGTCGTCGTGATCACGCCGGCCAGCACGTCGAGGCCACCGATCAGGAAGAGGCCGACGCTGCCGGCGACGGCGAGCGAGAAGGCCACGGGCATGCCGAGCGTCAGCAGGACGAACAGGAGAAAGGCGATGCCGGCGGCCATCATGGCGTGAGCTCCTCGGTACCCGAGATCGCCGGCAACGGGGCGACCTCCTGCCGGGTCAGCAGCGTTGCCAGGTAGCCGTAGGCGTTGAGGGCCAGGCGCAGGGTCAGCATGCCGAAGCCGATCGGCAGCATGATGCTGATGGTCCAGGTCGGCACGGCGAGGCCGCTGGTGGACGTCGCAGCGCTCTGGACGTCGGCCCAGGTGTGCTGAGCCGAGACCCAGGTACAGAGGGCGAAGACCGGCGTCGCCAGGGCGCTGGTGACCGCCTCGAACACATAGCGCGTGGTGCGGCCGACGTAGTTGTGCAGGATGTCGACGGCGACATGCGCGTTGGCCTTGAGCGTGTGCGACACGGCCATGAAGAAGAGCCCCGGCATCAGGTAGCTCGAGATCACCTCGTAGGACCACTGCAGCGGCGCGTTGAACAGGTAGCGCAGCGACACGTCGGCGACGACGACGATCATCAGCCCGAACAGCATCAGGCAGCCGATGACCAGCAGCACCGCATCGATGGCGTCGATGAGCCGGCGCAGGCGCGCGTACGGGCCCCGGGCAGGAACGGCGCTCATCGCCCCTTCCACTCCGGATTGCGCTTTTCGCGGAAGGCGCGCGGGCCCTCCTGCGCGTCTTCGCTCAGGTAGACGCTCTCGAACAGGTGCGTCGCCGCCCGCTGCGCCGCCGAGCGACCCATCTCGGCCGAGAGGTAGACCAGCTCGCGCGCCGCGCGCACCGTGAGCGGCGCGTTGCCGGCGATCTTCTCGGCCATCGCGACGCACCGCGGCAGCAGCTCGGGGGCCGGGACGACGTGGTTGACGAAGCCGATCTCGCGCGCCCGCTGCGCCGTGATCGGCTCGGCCGTCAGCAGCAGCTCCATCAGCGCCCGCTGCTGCACCATCGTCACCAGCGGCGCCGCCCACGGCATGCCGCGGCCGACGCGGGCCTCGGTGATGCCGAAGGTGGCGTGCTCGGCGGCCAGGCACAGGTCGCACATCTGCGCGAACATCCAGCCGCCGGCGTAGGCGACGCCGTTGACGGCGGCGATGGTCGGCTTGCTGACGTCGAGGCCCTGGCCGATGATCGGCAGGAAGCCCTTCGGCGGCACGGCCAGCGCGGTCGCCGCCGCCTCCTTCAGGTCCATGCCGGCGCAGAAGGCCTTGTCGCCGGCGCCGGTGAGGATCGCGACACGGGCCGACGCATCGGCCTCGAAGCGCGTGAACGCCGCGTGCAGGCCGGTGCGGACCTCGGTGTTGATCGCGTTCATCTGCGCCGGCCGGTCGATCGTGATCAGCACGACGGCGCCGGTCTGCGCGTAGCGAACGGCGCTCATCGTGCGGCTCCGAGGGCGGCGTCGAGCACGTCGCCCGGCACGCCCCAGGTCGAGGCCCAGCCGCGGCCGTCCTCGGCGCCCTCGTGCCCGGGCGGCACGGCGGCCGGCGTGGCGCTGAAGCGCGGCGCCGGCGCGGGCTGCTCGATGCCGTCGATGCGGACGAAGCTGCCGCGTGCGACGTGATGAGGATGGCCGACCACCGCGCGCAGCGACAGCACCGGCGCGAAGCAGGCGTCGCTGCCTTCGAGGACCTCGGCCCATTGCGCGCTCGTCCGTGACGCGAAGATCGCCTCCAGGCGACGGCGCAGCTCGGGCCAGCGGGCGCGGTCGTCGAAGTCGGGCAGGTCGGCGACCTCGACGCCCGCTGCGGCGAGGCGCTCGAGGAGGACGCGGCGGAACTTGGCCTCGATCGGCGCGATCGAGACGTGCTCGCCGTCGGCGCAGGCATAGACCTCGTAGAACGGCGCACCCGAATCGAGCAGGTTGGTGCCGCGCGGGCCGTCGTGCAGGCCGGCCGCGGCGAGGCCGAAGAACGGCGTCATCAGGGCGGCCGCGCCGTCGATCATGGCCGCGTCGACGACCTGGCCGCGGCCGCCCGCCTTCACGTTCCAGAGCGCCGCGACGATGCCGAAGGCGAGCAGCATCGCGCCGCCGGCGTAGTCGCCGATCAGGTTCAGCGGCGGCGTCGGTGCCGCGCCGGCGCGGCCGATGGCGTGCAGGGCGCCGGCGAGCGCGATGTAGTTGAGGTCGTGGCCGGCGCTCGGGGCGAGCGGGCCGGTCTGGCCGAAGCCGGTGACGCGGCCGAAGACGAGGCGCGCGTTGGCGGCCAGGCACTCGTCGGGGCCGAGGCCGATCCGCTCCATCGTTCCCGGGCGGAAGCCCTCGATCAGAACGTCGGCGCGGGCGACGAGCGCGCGCGCCAGGGCCAGGCCGGCCGGCTTCTTCAGGTCGACGGCGAGCGTGCGCTTGCCGCGCAGCAGCAGGTCGAAGCGCTGCGGCCGGTCGATGCCGAGGCCGCTCGGCTCGACCCGGTCGATGCGCAGCACCTCGGCGCCGAGGTCGGCCAGCAGCATCCCGCACATCGGCCCCGGCCCGATGCCGACGAACTCGACCACCTTCAGCCCGGCCAGTGGGCCAGCGCCGCGGGGCACCGAGTTCGAAGCGGTCACGTGCGCGCACCCATGGGTCAGTAGGACTTCGGCAGGCCGAGCACCCGCTCGGCGATGTAGCAGAGCGCGAGCTGCGGGCTGATCGGCGCGATGCGCGGGATCATCACCTCGCGCAGGTAGCGCTCGACGTGGTATTCCTTGGCGGAGCCGAAGCCGCCGTGCGTCATCACCGCCTGCTGACAGGCGTTGAAGCCGGCCTCGCCGGCCAGGTACTTGGCGGCGTTCGCGGCGGCGCCGCAGTTCATGTCGTTGTCGTACTGCCAGGCCGCCTGCATCACCATGAGGTTGGCCGCCTCGAGCTCCATCCAGTTCTGCGCCAGCGGGTGCTGGATGCCCTGGTTCTGGCCGATCGGGCGGTTGAAGACGATGCGCTCCTTCGCATACGCCGTGGCCCGTGCCAGCGCCAGCCGGCCGATGCCGACGGCCTCGGCGGCGATCAGCACCCGCTCCGGGTTCATGCCGTGCAGGATGTACTCGAAGCCGCGCCCCTCCTCGCCGATGAGGTCTTCCTCGGGGATCTCGAAGTCGGCGAAGAAGAGCTCGTTCGAGTCGACGCACTTGCGGCCCATCTTCTCGATCTCGTGCACCGTGATCCGGCTGCGGTCGAAGGCGGTGTAGAAAAGGCTCAGACCGCGCGTCGGCTTGTCGACCTCCTCGAGCGGCGTGGTGCGCGCGAGCAGCAGGATCCGGTCGGCCACCTGCGCGGTCGAGATCCACACCTTCTGGCCGTTGACGACGTAGCGGTCGCCCTTCTTCACGGCGCGCAGCTTCAGCTGCGTCGTGTTGAGGCCGGTGTTCGGCTCGGTGACGCCGAAGCAGCTCTTGACCTCGCCCTTGGCCACCGGCGGCAGCATGCGCTCGCGCTGCGCCTCGCTGCCGAACACCGCCACCGGGTTGAGGCCGAACAGGTTGATGTGCACCGCCGACGCCGCCGACATGCCGCCGCCGGCCTGGGCGATGGTCTGCATCATGACCGCGGCTTCCGAGATGCCGAGGCCCGCGCCGCCGTACTTCTCGTCGATGCACATGCCGAGCCAGCCGTCGTCGGCGAGGGCCCGGTAGAACTCGTGCGGGAAGCGGCCGTCGTGGTCGCGGTCGAACCAGTAGGCGTCGTCGAAGCGGGCGCAGATCTTCCCGACCCCGTCGCGGATGCTCTCCTGCTGCTCGGTGAAGGCGAAGTTCATGCGGCCTCGCCGGCAGTGGCCGTGCGCGGGGCGCAGGCCTGGACCGCGCCTGCGGCGACCAAAGCGTCGATCTCGGCCGCGGCGAAGCCGGCCTCCTGCAGCACCTCGACGCTGTGCTCGCCGAGCCGCGGCGCGTGGCGCATCGGCTCGGGCGTGCTGTCGGACCAGGTCATCGGCATGCGCATGGATCGGATCGTTCCTTCGCTCGGGTGCTCGACGGTGCTGAAGAAGTTCGTGGCGACCAGGTGCGGATCGGACAGCACGCTCTGCAGGTCGTGCATCGGCATCATCGGGATGTCGGCCTCCTCGAGCAAGGCCATCCACTCGGCCGTGCTGCGCTGCTCGAAGATACGGCCGAGCTCGCCGTAGACGAAGTCGATGTTGCGCGACCGTTCGGCGAAAGTGGCGAAGCGCGAATCCTCCTGCAGCAGCGACTCGCGGCCGATCGCGCCCAGGAAGCGCTGCCACTGCGTGTCGTTGTAGACCAGGGCGCAGACGTAGCCGTCGCGGGTTCGGTAGGGCCGGCGCTCGTGCGACAGCTGGCGCGCGTAGCCGCCTCCGTCGAGCGGCGGCTCGAAGCTCAGGCCGCCGAGGTGGTCGCCGAGGATGAAGCCGACCATGGTCTCGAACATCGGCACGTCGACGCGCTGGCCGCGGCCGGTGCCCTGGCGCGCCAGCAGTGCGGCGAGGATGCCGCCCACCGCCGTCAGGCCGACGATGCGGTCGGCCATCGCCGCCGGCACGTAGCGCGGCGGGCCCTTGCTGGCGCGGGCGATCAGGTAGGGCAGCGTCGCGCCGCCCTGGATCAGGTCGTCGTAGGCCGGCCGCGCCGCGTAGGGGCCGTCCTGGCCGAACCCGAACAGGCCGGCGTAGACCAGGCGCGGGTTGATCTTCGCCACCGTGTCGTAGTCGAGCCCGAGCCGGGCCATCGCGTTCGGCCGCACGTTGTAGACCAGGACGTCGGCATCCACGAGCAGGCGGCGCAGCACCTGCAGGCCGGCCGGCTTCTTGAGGTCGAGCGCGACGCTGCGCTTGTTGCGGTTGGTGTTGAGGAAGATCGGGCCCATGTCGGCGTGCCGCGCCGGCCCGAGCTGGCGCACCAGGTCGCCCTGCGGCGCCTCGATCTTGACGACGTCGGCGCCCATGTCGCCGAGCGACTGCGAGGCGAACGGGCCCATCAGCACCGACGTCATGTCGATGATCTTGATGCCGTGCAGGGGTCCCATCAGCGGGGTTCGGGCAGTCCGGAAGGCGCGTCGAAGCAACGCGGGGCCGACGGAGTATTCACAAGGATGAACTGTTTGTACAGCCGGGGATACATTAGGGCCATGCACACGAAGGGCACCGCCGAGATGTCCCCGGGGCGGTCGGCGGGCATGGCCATCGGCGTCCTCGCGCTCTGCTTCCTGTTCAACTTCATCGGACGCGGCGTCGGCGACACCTACATGGTGTTCCTGCTGCCGCTCGGCGCGGAGTTCGGCTGGCTGCGCTCGGAGATGACCAGCGTCTACTCGACGCTGATGATCACCAGCGGCCTCGCCGCACCGCTCGGCGGCATGGTTTTCGAGCGCTGGGGGCCGCGCGTGCTGTACGCCGGCGGCCTGGGCCTGCTCGGCACCGGCTACTTCCTCGCCGGGCGCCTGCACGAGCTGTGGCAGTTCTACCTGTGCATCGGCCTCCTCGGCGGCCTCGGCGCGGCGGCGGTGGGCATGGTCCCGGCGGCGGCCCTGATCAGCCGCTGGTTCCGGCACCGCATGACGACGGCGCTCGGCCTGGCCTATGCCGGCTTCGGCTGCGGCTCGCTGCTCGTCGTGCCGCTCGCCCAGACCCTGATCGACGGCGCCGGCTGGCGCCGGGCCTACGAAGTGCTCGGCGCGGTCCTGCTCGTGCTCCTGCCGCTGTCGATGGCCCTGCCCTGGCGGGCGATCCGCGCCGGCCTGCCGGCGCCGGCGCCGGGGCCGTCGTACGAGCCGCCCGCTGCCGCTCCCGGCGCCGCTGCCGCTGCCCGCGCTGACGCGAGGCCGGTGCGGGCAGCGCTGCGCCAACGCTCATTCTGGCTGCTCGTGCAGGTAATGTTCTTCACTGCCGTCGGCATGTACCTGATCATCGTCCAGTCGGTCGTCTACCTCGTCGACGTCGGCTTCACGCCGCTGCAGGCGGCCGGCGCCTTCGGGATCGCCGGTCTGCTGTCGGTGTTCGGCATGTCGAGCGCCGGCTGGCTTGCCGACCGCTTCGGCCACCGGCGCGCGGCGACGATCAGCTTCGCCGGCACGGCGATCGGCATCGTCCTGCTCTTCGCGATGTCTTACCGGTCGGCGCACTGGCTGCTCGCCGCCTACGTGCTGCTGTTCGGGATCTGCCAGGGCGCGCGCGGGCCGCTGATCGCCGGCCTGAGCGCGCGCCTGTTCCAGGGCCCGGGGCAGTCGACCATCTACGGCGTGATCTACGCCTGCATGTCCATCGGCTCCGGCATCGGCGCTTTCCTGTCCGGAATGCTGCACGACCTCACGGGCGGCTACCGCGCCGCCTTCGTGCTGGCCATCGCCTGCGTGCTGCTCGCCGCCTTGCCCTTCTGGACCTCCCACCGCCTCGTTCCCGGCGACACCCGTCGGGCAGAATGAGCGCCCTCGTCCCGCGTCGCGCTGCGTCAAGAGAGCCCACGTGAACGTCAAGCAAGCCGCCAACGTGCTCGACCTGATCGAGTTCTTCGCCGAGCACAAGCGACCGGCGGCGCTGGCTGAGATCGCCAGGCACTTCGACTGGCCACGCTCGAGCACCTTCAACCTTCTCGGCACGCTGGCCGGGCGCGGCTACCTCTACGAACCGCGTTCGCGCGGCGGCTACTACCCGTCGCCCCTGTGGCTGTCGCTGCTGCAGCAGATCGAGGGCGCCGAGCCGATTCCCGATGCCTTCCGCGCCCTCCTGCGTGCCCTCGCCGAGCGCACGCAGGAAACCGCGGTGCTCGCCGCGACGAGCGGTGCGCACGCGGTCTTTGTCGACGCCATCGAGTCGCCGCACGCGATCCGCTACACGGCCCGGCCGGGCAAGCTGATTCCCCTGCACGTCACGGCCACCGGCCGCGCCCTCCTCTCGCTGCTGTCGCCCGCCGACCGCGCCGGCGTCCTGCGCCGCGCCACCTTCGAGCGCTACACGCCGACAACGTTGATGAGCGTGGCCGCCGTCGAAAAGGAGATCCAGCGCTCGATCGAGCGCGGCTGGTTCGAGGGCGCGGCCGAGTTCACCCACGACCTGGGCGGGGTGGCGATGCCGCTGCCGGTGCCGCACCGGCAGTTCGCGGTGCTCGTGGCCGGGCCGATGTTCCGGGTCAAGGCGCGCAGCCGGGAGCTGGCCGGGATCATCTCGACCGAGATCGGGAGGCATCTCGGCGACCTGCTCGTGCGCGATGCGCGCAAGCCCGCCGCGGCCTGATCCGGCGACCCACCGCCGCACGACGATGAGCCTGGCCGCCCTGCTGCTGCGCCAGGCGCGCGCGATGCCGGATCGGGCTGCGATCTTCGACGGCACCCGCCTGCACGCCAGTCACCGCGAGTGGGCCTGCCGCGGCGCCGGCCTGGCGCAGCGCCTGCGCACGGCCGGCCTGCGGCCCGGCGACCGGGTGCTGCTCTTCATGCGCAACCACCCACGCTATCTCGAACTGCTCTGGGGCGCGTGGTGGGCCGGGCTCGTCGTCGTGCCGGTCAATGCGAGGCTGCACCGGCGCGAAGCCGAATGGATCGTCGCCAACGCCGGCGCGCGCTGGGGTTTCGTGACGGGCGACGTCGCCGCCGAGCCGCTCGCCGGCCTCGAGCAGCAGGTCGACGTCGAATCCGCCGAGGCCGACGCCCTGCTCGAACCGGCGAGCGACGTCTTCGCTGTGGCGCCGACCGAGCGCGGGCCCGACGACGTGGCCTGGCTCTTCTACACCAGCGGCACGACCGGCCGACCCAAGGGCGTGATGATCACGCACCGCAACCTGATGACGATGGGGCTGACCTACTTCGTCGACGTCGATGCGGTCGGCGCCGACGACGCCATCGTCTACGCCGCGCCGATGTCGCACGGCGCCGGGCTCTATGCGGTTCCGCATCTGATGGCCGGCGCGCGGCACGTCGTCCCGGCTTCCGGGGGTGTCGATCCGGCCGAGATGTTCGCTCTCGGCGAGGCCCTGGGGCCGCTCTCGACCTTCGTCGCGCCGACCATCGTCCGGCGCCTGGTCGACCACGCCGAGCACGAGGGCCTCGGCCACGACGCGGCGACGCGCGCCTTCAAGACCATCGTCTACGGCGGCGCGCCGATGTACGTGGCCGACATCCGGCGCGCGTTGCGCGTCATGGGCCCGCGCTTCGTGCAGATCTACGGCCAGGGCGAAACGCCGATGGTCGGCACGGCGCTGTCGCGCGCGCACCTGGTCGACACGGGCCACCCGCGCCATCTGCAGCGGCTCGCCTCCGTCGGCGTGGCGCAGACGGCGGTCGAGCTGCGCATTGCCGACTCCGGCGGGCACGCGCTCGGCGTCGACGAGGTCGGCGAGGTGCTGGTCAAGGGCGACAGCGTCATGGCCGGCTATTGGCGCGACCCCGACGCGACCGCCGCGGCGATCCGCGACGGCTGGCTCTTCACCGGCGACGTCGGCAGCATCGATGCCGACGGCTTCCTGACGCTGAAGGACCGCAGCAAGGACCTCATCATCAGCGGCGGCTCCAACATCTATCCGCGCGAGGTCGAGGAGGTCCTGCTGACGGTTCCCGGGCTGGCCGAGGTCGCCGTCGTAGGTGCCTCCGATCCTGAGTGGGGCGAGGTCGTCGTCGCCTTCGTGGTCGCGCAGCCCGGCGCCGTCGTGACCGACGAAGCGATGGATGCGCAGTGCCTGGCGCAGATGGCCCGCTTCAAGCGGCCGAAGCGCTACGTGCGCGTCGACGCGCTGCCGAAGAACCACTACGGCAAGGTGCTGAAGACCGAGCTGCGCGAGCGCATCGCGAACAGCCCGGACTAGCGGCGCGAAGGCACGGCTCGGGAAAACCCCGTCGGCGCCGACTGACCGTCCGGCGTGCATATGTCGCACGCCCATCCATGCGGACGCGCCGTCTGTGGCTCCTGCCCCGATCGCCATGCATTCGGGGGGTGGCGGCCCACCGGCACTGCTGCCAAGCTGGTTGCGTGGCGATCCCATCGCTCGAGCTCTACCTGGATCGGACGACGTATGTTCATGCAGCTTTTCTTCGGCGCCCGCCGTCCGGCCCCAGCCACGGTGGAGTACTGGCAGTGGCGCTACCGTGACGCCGGCACCGGCCGCGTCTGCCGCACGACGTTCCGCCTGACGGCCGAAGAAGCCGCGGCGTATCCGAAGGCCGAACGCATCGAAGGCACCCTACTCGTGCGCAAGGTCGACCGGCAGGACGGCGGGCTCGGGCTCTTCCGTAGGCGATCCGGCTCGCCGGTCTGACTCGTCCGAGGTGAAGCGGCCCTGGCCGCGACGTCGGCGCACGATCCATGAAGCCTGAACGCCAGGGCGACGGGCCCGGCGCTGCCCGCGCCCCCGAGCTCGAGCGCCTGCAGGCCGGGCTCCTGGTCGCGGAAGTGGTCCCCGAGATCGGCGCCTCGCTGGCAGCGCTGTACACGCGCGCCGGCCCGAACGGGCCGCGTCGCGACTGGCTCCGGCCGACCAGCGACGCCGCCCTGCGGAGCCGCTCGCCTCTCGAGCTGGCGAGCTTTCCCCTGGTGCCCTGGTGCAACCGCATCCGCGACGGCCGCTTCGACTGGAACGGCAGGCGCGTCCAGCTCGCTCCGAACCGGCCCGGCTCGCCGCACACGATCCACGGCATCGGCTGGCAGCGGCCGTGGCGCGTGCTCGAGCGCGCCGAATCGTGGATCGAGCTCGGCCTGGTCGAGGCAGGCACCGGCGAGTGGCCGTTCCCGTTCACCGCCTTCCAGCGCTACGACCTCGACAGCGAAGGCCTGACGGTGACGCTCTCGATGCGCAACAGCGGCGGCGAGAGCATGCCGGCCGGGCTTGGCCACCACCCTTACTTCGCGCATCGGCGCGACGGCCCGGGGACCTCGGTCAAGGCGCAGGTCGAAGCCATGTGGCTCTCCGATGCCGAGGTCATGCCCACGACGCTGTCGTATTCGCACCCGGCGGTGGCGGCACTGCGCGCCGGCATGCGCCTGGCCGACTTCGATCTCGACAACAACTTCACCGGCCTCGCCCATGAAGCGCGCGTGTCCTGGCCCGACGGCAGCGGCCTGCGCCTGCTCGGCAAGGCGCCGCTCGACCACTTCGTTCTCTACTGCCCCGCCGACCTCGACTTCTTCGTCATCGAGGCGGTGTCCAACTGCACCGACTGGATCAACCTGCGCCGTGACGGCGCGTCCCCGGCCGACACCGGCGGCACGATCCTCGAGCCGGGCGAGACGCTCACGGCGCAGACCCGCTGGGTGCCGAAGCCGCTGCTCCGCTGAGTCCGCAACGAGGCGCGCCCTAGTCCGCGCCGAGATCCGCGATCTGCCAGGCATGGTCGCACTTGCGGCAGGTCACCGTCACCATGCCCTCCCTGCCCGCCGGCTCCGACAGCTTCAGCTTTCCGTAGGCCTGGCAGTTGGGGCACACCGCCTGGCGGGCGATGCCCTCGGCGCGCACCAGGAGAAAGAGATAGCGGCGCAGCGACCAGATCCCGACGCCGAGGCAGATCAGCAGCAGCACGGTGTTGAGCAGATGCTGGCCGAGCGGCGCCTGCCGGCCCAGCAGCTCGAGGGCGGCGAACAGGCCGATGGCGCTGAAAAGCAGCAGCAGCAGCCGCAGGTGCGCCTGCGTGAGCTCGCGCGAGTACCAGTGCAGGAACCCGTGCCTGCGGATGCCGTCCTCCAGTTTCATCGCTGCGCCTCCTCAAGGTCATTCTCGTTCGCCGGTCCGCGGGCGCGCGCCTTGCCCGCAATGGCGCAGACACGGGAAAGGACATCGGATGACGCAGCGCGCCGGGATCTTTCCCACCTTCTTCCTCTCGGGCTTCGAATGCTCCACCTTTCTCTGGAAGGACCGCGGCCGGCGTGACCTCGCCAGGGAGACGCAGCACGACGTCCAGGCCGATGCCGACTACCAGATGCTGCGGCGCTGGGGCATCGCCGTCGCCCGCGAAGGCATCCCGTGGCCGATGGTCGACCGCGGCGACGGCCGCTACGACTTCTCCTGCATCGATCCGCTCATCGCGGCGATGAACCGGGCCCGCATCCTGCCCATCTGGGACCTGTGCCATTACGGCTACCCGGACGACGCCGACCCGTGGCGCGAGGACTTCGCGCCTCGCTTCGCGCGCTACTGCCGCGCTGCCGCCGAGTACGTCTGCCCGCGCGTGCGCGGCCCGCACTGCTTCACGCCGATCAACGAGATCACCTTCTGGGGCTTCGCCGGCGGCGAGTGGGGCTGGATGGGGCCGTTCGGCAAGGGCCGCGAGCAGCGCTTCCGCTTCCGCGACGTGCTGTGCCGGGCGGCGCTCGCCGGTGCCCGGGCCATCCGCGAGGTCGATCCGGACTCGCGCATGGTCCACGTCGAGCCCGTGATCCGCGTCGTGGCGCCGAAGGATCGGCCCGACCAGGCGGAAGCGGCGCGCATCGAGACCGAAGACGACGCCTGCCACGCCTGGGACGTGCTGTCGGGCCGCACCCTGCCCGAGCTCGGCGGCACGCCGGGGCTGCTCGACATCGTCGGCGCGAACTGCTACTCGTTCGGCCAGATGGAGTACCGCGAGAACGGCCCGCACCAGGCGCTCGAGCCCGACGACGAGCGCATCCAGCCGCTCTGCGAACTGCTGTCGCGGGTGCACCGGCGCTACGAGCGGCCGATGATCATCGCCGAGACCAGCGGCCTGCACCACGGCCGCAAGGACTGGCTGAAGGACGTGATGGAAGAAGCCCTCGCCGCGGTCGACCAGGGCATCGACCTGCACGGCGTCTGCCTCTTCCCGGCCGTGGACATGCCCGACTGGCATAGCGGCGAGTGGCTGCACAACGGCCTGTGCGACGTCGTCGACGAAGGGGGCGTGCTGCGCCGGCAGCCCGCCGAGCCCTACATCGAGGAGCTGCGCCGCTGGCAGCGCCTGCTGAACCGCGTCACCGAGCTCGACGACGATCCGTTCAGCGACCCGGTCGAGCTGCAGGACGTGATCGACGCCGCCCGGCGCATGAAGATGCAGCCCGACCGCAACTGGTCCTGAGGCCGGCAGGCGACCCCGTCAGTAGGCGAAGGCGCGGTAGCTCTCGAGCTTCGGCGCGGCCTCGTCGTCGGCGACGACCGGGTTGAAGCGGACCAGGCGGCGGCCGCGCTCCGACATCGCCTCCCAGGTGCTTTGCGGCACGCGGATGTTCACCTCCGGACGGTGCAGCCAGCGCCGGCTGTAGCCGATCACGACCATCGGCCGCGGCTCGTCGGTCCGGTTCGGCGTGCCGCGGTGCACCGCGCGCACGTCGCGGATCATCACGTCGCCGAGCGCCATGGTCTCGCGGTGCACCTCGAGCCGGCCGCCGGCGATGCCCTGCATCGCCGCGGCCTTGTTCATGCGGTGCGTGCCGTAGGTCGTCTCGAGCGGGCCGTTGGCATCGGTCACGTCCACGAGCGGGAAGTTGACGGCGATCTGGAACGACGGCGTGTCGTTGTCGTTCGTCTCCGGGAACAGCAACGGCGTGTCGGCATGCCAGTCCTGGAAATCGGAGCCCTGCATTGGCGTGTC
>NZ_JANODC010000377.1:0-14724 GCF_031412495.1 Rhizobacter sp.
CCGCTCTAGCCCCCGTCGCGCCTCCAGGACCTCAACCCCTAAAACACGCTCGACCGCGCCGGGCAAATCGCGCTGGCGGGGCGCATCCACAGTATGCGGGCCGCCGCCAACGCCCTGCCGGCCCTGGCCGGGCTGCCGATCGTCGTCAAGGACAACATCAACAGCCGCGACCTGCCGACCACCGGCGGTACCGCGGCCTTGCGCGACAGCCGGCCGCGCGCCAACGCGCCCGTGCTGCAGCGCCTCGTCGACGCGGGCGCCATCGTGCTCGGCAAGACCAACCTGCACGAGCTGGCCTTCGGCATCACGAGCACCAACCTCGCCTCGTTCGCCGGGCCGGTGAAGAACCCATACGACCGCGCCCGCATTCCCGGTGGTTCCTCGGGCGGCACGGCGGTGGCCATCGCGGCGCGCATCGTGCCGAGCGGCCTGGGCACCGACACCGGTGGCTCGACGCGCATCCCGGCCGCCCTGTGCGGCATCGCCGGCCTGCGCCCGTCGGTGGGCAACGGCGGCATCGACCGGCGCTACGACGGCGCCGGCGTCGTGCCGATCAGCCACACCCGGGACACCATCGGGCCGATGGGCCGCGGTGTCGCCGATGTCGCCCTGCTCGACGCAGCGATCACCGGCGGCGCGCCGGCGGCGGCGGTGCCGCTGCGGGGCGTGCGGATCGGCGTGCCGGCGTCCTTCTGGAGCGGGCTCGAGCGCCAGGTGGGCATGGTCGTCGGGGCGGCACGGTCCCGGCTCGAGGCGGCGGGCGTCGTCTTCGTCGACGCCGACATCGCCGGCCTGGCCGACCTGAACGGCAAGGTCTCGTTCCCCATCGCGCTGCACGAGCCGATCGCCGACATCCCGGCCTACCTCGCCGCCTCCGGCGTGAGCGGCATCGACATCGCGCGGATCGCGCAGCAGATCGCCAGCCCCGACGTGAAGGGCGCGTTCGGCGCGATCCAGGGCGACGTCATGGGAGCCGGCTACAGCGACGCGATCCGCGTCTTCAGGCCGCGGATGCAGGCGCTCTATGCCGAGTACTTCCGCGCCAACCGCGTCGACGCGATGCTCTTTCCCACCACCGTCGCTGCCGCCATCCCGATCGACACGGTGAACGGGTCGGGCAAGTTCTCGATGGACGGCGGCGCGCCGGTCGAGACCTTCGCCACCTTCATCCGCAACACCGATCCGGGCAGCAACGCCGGCATCCCGGGCCTGGCGTTTCCGGCCGGAGCCACCGCTTCGGGCCTGCCCGTGGGGCTCGAGCTCGACGGCCCGCTCGGCAGCGACCGGCGCCTGCTCTCGATCGGCCTGGCGATGGAAGCGGTGCTCGACCGGCTGCCCGCGCCCGCGCTCTGAGCCTGCCACCGAGGGGGAAAACCCCTTCGGGCCCACCCACGGCAGTTCCTAAAATCAGCGCGTGCTCGATACGTTGGAGATGACATGGCCCAGACTCGTCGCGCCGGCAAGTCCAGGCCAGCCGCAGAGGCCAGCATTGGCCCGCGCATCCTCAAGAAGTACCCGAACCGTCGTCTCTACGATACCGAGATCTCCAGCTACATCACGCTCGCCGAGGTCAAGGCGATGGTGCTCGCCGGAACGGCCTTCGAGGTTCGCGATGCGAAGACCGGCGACGATCTGACGCGCAGCATCCTGCTGCAGATCATCCTCGAGGAAGAGACCGACGGCGTGCCGATCTTCTCGACCGGCATGCTGTCGCAGATCATCCGCTTCTACGGCCATGCCATGCAGGGGATGATGGGCTCGTACCTCGAGAAGAACCTGCAGACCTTCACCGACATCCAGGCCCGCCTGGCCGAGCAGTCGAAAGGCCTCTACGACCCGAAGGCGCAGAACCCCGAGCTGTGGGCGCAGTTCCTCAACGGGCAGGCGCCGATGGTGCAGAACCTGATGGGCAACTACCTCGAGCAGTCGCGCCACATGTTCGTGCAGATGCAGGAGCAGATGACGCAGCAGGCGGCGACGCTGTTCCCGACCCTCGCGCCGAAGCCCGGGGCCAAGCGCTGACGAGCAAAAGGCGGCTGCGCCGCGATGCGCGAAAATCGCGCCATGATCGATGACACCCTGGAACGTCCGCGCGCGGCGGGCGCGGTTCCCAAGATCGGCTTCGTCTCCCTCGGCTGCCCGAAGGCGCTGACCGACTCCGAGCTGATCCTCACCCGTCTCAGCGCCGAGGGCTACGCCACCTCGAAGACCTTCGCGGGCGCCGACCTCGTGATCGTCAACACCTGCGGCTTCATAGACGATGCGGTCCGCGAGAGCCTCGACACCATCGGCGAGGCGCTCGCCGACAACGGCCGGGTCATCGTCACCGGATGCCTCGGCGCGCGCGGTGGCAAGGACACGGGCGAGGGCGGCGGCAACCTCGTGCGCCAGATGCATCCCAGCGTGCTCGCGGTAACCGGGCCGCACGCCACCGACGAGGTCATGCAGGCCGTCCACGCGCATGCGCCCAAGCCGCACGATCCCTTCGTCGATCTCGTTCCCGCGCCGCCGGCCGGGATCGGCATCAAGCTGACCCCGAAGCACTACGCCTATCTCAAGATCAGCGAAGGCTGCAACCATCGCTGCACCTTCTGCATCATTCCGAGCATGCGCGGCGACCTGGTCTCGCGCCCGGTCGGCGATGTCCTCTCGGAAGCGGCGGCGTTGTTCGCGTCGGGCGTCAAGGAGCTGCTGGTCGTCAGCCAGGACACCAGCGCCTACGGCGTCGACGTGCGCTATCGCACCGGTTTCTGGGACGGGCGGCCGGTCCGCACGCAGATGCAGGGGCTGTGCGAGCGGCTGGCCGAGATCGCCGCGCCCCACGGCGCCTGGGTCCGCCTGCACTACGTGTACCCGTATCCGCACGTCGACGCGGTGCTGCCACTGATGGCGACCGGCGCGATCCTCCCGTATCTCGATGTTCCCTTGCAGCACTCGCATCCCGACGTGCTGCGCCGGATGAAGCGGCCGGCCAGCGGCGAGAAGAACCTCGAGCGGATCGCCCGCTGGCGCGAGATCTGCCCGCCGCTGGTCGTGCGCAGCACCTTCATCGCCGGCTTTCCGGGCGAGACCGAGGCCGAGTTCGAGCACCTGCTCGACTTCGTGCGCGAGGCACAGATTGACCGCGCCGGTTGTTTCGCCTATTCGCCGGTGGCAGGCGCCACCGCCAACGAGCTGCCGGGCATGCTGCCCGCCGAGTTGCGCGAGGAACGGCGCGCGCGATTCATGAAGGTCGCCGAGGACGTGTCGGTGCGCAAGCTCCAGGCGCGCGTCGGCGCCAGCATGCAGGTGCTCGTCGACTCGGCGCCGGGGCTCGGCCGCAAGGGCGGCGTCGGCAGGACCTATGCCGATGCACCGGGCATCGACGGCCGCGTCCGGCTGCTGCCGCCCGAGAAGGCGTCGAAGACCCTCAAGGCCGGCGATTTCACGCGCGCGACGATCATCGCCGCCGATGGGCACGACCTGATCGGCGTGCCGACCTGAGACCTTTCGAACCCATGAAGAAGCCTCTCTCGCGCAGCACCTCGCTCATCGCCCATCCGTATCAGCCGCCGGCCGGCTTCGGCGCCGTCCAGCCGCCCGTGCACAAGGCCTCGACCGTGGTCTTCCCGACCACGGCGGCGCTGCGCGCCCGCAACTGGAAGGAAAAGACCGGCTACACCTACGGCCTGCACGGCACGCCGACGACCTTCATGCTGGAGGAGCGCGTCGCCACGCTCGAGGGCGGCCTGCAGACGCTGCTCGTGCCGAGCGGCCTCGCCGCGCTGACGCTCGTCGACATGGCGCTGCTCCAGAGCGGCGACGAGCTCGTGCTTCCCGACAACGCCTACGGCCCGTCGAAGGAGTTCGCTCGCAACGAGCTGGCCCGCTGGGGCATCGCGCACCGCTTCTACGACCCTATGGAGCCGGCGTCGTTGGCCGCAGCGCTCACTGCATCGACGCGCCTGGTCTGGCTCGAGGCGCCGGGCTCGGTGACGATGGAGTTCCCGGACCTGCCGGCGCTGATCGGCATCGCGCGCGGGCACGGCGCGCTGGTCGCGCTCGACAACACCTGGGGCGCCGGCCTTGCCTTCGATCCGTTCTCGATCGGCGACGGCGACGGCGACGCCGCGTGCGGCGTCGACATCTCGATCCAGGCGCTGACCAAGTACGCCTCGGGCGGCGCCGACGTGCTGATGGGCTCGGTGACCACGCGCGACGACGCCCTGCACCAGCGCCTGAAGGCATCGCACATGCGCGCCGGCTGGGGCGTCGGCGGCAACGACGCCGAGCTCGTCCTGCGCTCGCTGCCGTCGATCCAGCTGCGCTACGAGGCACAGGACCGCGCCGCCCGGACCCTGGCCCAGTGGTGGCGCGAGCGCCCCGAGGTGATGGCCGTGCTGCACCCGGCGCTGCCCGGCTCGCCCGGCCACGAGCACTGGGAGCGGGTCTGCGGCCGCGCCGCGGGCCTCTTCTCGGTCGTCTTCGACGAGCGCTACGCACCCGCGCAGGTCCATGCCTTCGTCGACGCGCTGCGCCTGTTCCGCATCGGCTATTCGTGGGCCGGTCCGGTCAGCCTCGTCGTTCCCTACGACCTCGCCGCGATCCGCTCGCGGCCGGCCTGGCGCGGCACCCTGGTCCGCTTCTCGCTGGGGCTCGAGTCGGTGGCCGACCTCATCGACGACTGCCTGCAGGCGCTGGCGGCGCTCGACGCGCGCTGAGGGCACGCGGGTCGCGGCATCTTGACCGGGGCGAGACGATCGAGTGCGTCAGCCGCGCTCGCGCAGACACATCGCCAGCGGCTCCGGCGCCATCGTGAACGACAGCCGCTCGGCCGGCTCCCCGCCGTGCGCCGTCGACACGCTCTCGATCTCGAAGCCGCCGAGCAGCACGGCCAGCGCCATCTTCATCTCGACCATCGCCAGATGGCGGCCGGGGCAGACGCGCGGCCCGGCACCGAACGGCATGGAGACGCGGTTCGCCGCGGACGCGCTCCGCTGCGGCTCGGTGTCTAGCCAGCGCTCGGGCCGGAAGCTCCCGGCCTCGGGGAAGTGCTCGTCCTTCAGGCTGTCGCTGCGCAGCGCGCCCCAGACCAGCGTGCCCGCCGGCACGCGGACATCGCCGATCCGCGTCTCGCGCAGCGCCTGCAGGACGATCGACGGCGCGACCGGCTCCAGGCGCATCGTCTCGTTGGCGCAGGCCTCGAGGTAGTGCAGGGCGGCCATCCGCTCGGGCGACCACGCTGCCGGCGCGCCGGCGACGCGATCGACCTCGTCGCGGGCCCGGGCCAGGCACTGCGGGTGGCGATGCAGGAAATGGATGGTCCAGGCCAGCGAGTTGGCCGTCGTGTCCTCGCCGGCCAGCAGCATCGTCATCACGTTGCCGGAGACCTCGGCGTCGGTGATGCCCGAGTCGGCGTCGTCGGCAGCGACGAGCATGGCCTCGAGCAGGTTGGCCGGGGCCTGGCGCCGCGCCGGGTCGGCGGCGAGGCGCTGCCGCGCCGCGGCGATGAATTCCTCGATGGCGATGCGCACGGCGGCGACGCTGCGGTCGAGCTCGCGGTCGGCGGCGCTCTTCCACCAGCGCCAGGTCGGCAGCGGCGAGAGCAGCCGGCGGAACATGGCCGGGAAGATCTTGTCGAGGTGGCGCTGGATGACCTCGTCGTCGGACTCCAGCGTGTTGATGTCCTTGCCGAAGGCGAGCCCCGAGATCGCATCGACCGTGAAGCGCATCAGGTCGGCCTGAAGGTCGATCGCCTGCCCGGACGCGGCCGCACGCCGCCAGCGACCGTGCAGGCGGGTGCTGACCTTCACCAGCGCCGGGAAGTAGGCGCGCAGGTGGCGCGGGTCGAAGCCGGCCATGACCATGCGCCGCTGGCGCCGCCAGGCATCGCCCTCGGCGCCGAAGACGCCGCCGGCCAGTCCCATCTCCATGGCAACCCTTGCCTGCCGCGGCGTGCGCCGAAAGCCGTCGGGCCGGTCGCGCAGCACGGCGCCCATGGCGACGTGGTCGGTCACCACCAGCATCTCGGTGCGGCCGAGCTTGAACCGGAACAGCGGGCCGTGGCGCCGGCCCCAGGCTTCCACCTGGGCGTGGATCAGCGCCTTGTCGATCTGCAGCAGGTTGCCCAGGATCGGCAGCCCGCGCGGGCCGTCGAGGTCGCGGAACTCGCGCAGCGGAACGTCCGCGCGGGCCAGGCCGGTGTCGATGCTCATGCAGGCGAGGGCGTCATCGGCTCTTGCCGGCCGAGACCTTGTGCCGCATCAGGCGACCATGCTCGCGCTCCCAGTCGCGCTTCTTCTCGGTGTCGCGCTTGTCGTGCTCGGCCTTGCCCTTGGCGAGAGCGATCTCCGCCTTGACCCGGCCGCCCTTGTAGTGGAGGTCGAGCGGCACAAGGGTGAAGCCCTTCTGCTCGACCTTGCCGATGAGGCGCCGGATCTCCTCCTTGTGCATCAGCAGCTTCTTGGTCCGGTCGGCCTCGGGCTGGACGTGCGTGGAAGCGCTGCGCAAGGCGTTGATGCGGCAGCCGATCAGCCACAGCTCGCCGTCGCGGATGACGACGTAGCCGTCGGTCAGCTGAACCTGGCCGGCGCGGACGGCCTTGATCTCCCAGCCTTCGAGGACCATCCCGGCCTCAAAGCGCTCCTCGATGTGATACTCGAAGCGGGCACGGCGGTTCTCTGCGATCGACATCGTTCCATTCTATGAAGCACGTCAAGAAGTCGGTGTTGCTCTGGTACGCGCCGCGCGAGATCTACCAGCTCGTCACCGACGTCGACGCGTACCCGCAGTTCCTGCCTTGGTGCGAGCGCGTCGACGTGCTCGAGCGCCGGCCTGACGGCCTGACGGCGCGCCTGCACCTGGCCTACTCGGGCCTTCGCCACACCTTCACCACGCGCAACGTGCACGTGCCCGACGAGTCGGTCCGCATCGGCCTGGTCGACGGGCCGTTCTCGCTGCTCGAGGGGCTCTGGCGCTTCATCGCCCTGCCGGTGCCGGGCGCCGAGCCGGGCGTGGCCAGCGCCGCGTGCAAGATCGAGTTCGAGCTGCGCTACGCGTTTACCAACGGCGTTCTCGAAGCGGCGATCAGCCCGGTCTTCGACCGCATCGCGAACACCTTCGTCGACTCCTTCGTGCGGCGCGCCGAGCAGGTGCACGGACCGCGCTGAGATGGCGGCGCCGGCGCCGGAAGGACCGATCCGGATCGCTGTCGCGTGCAGCCCCTCGCCCGGTGCCGCGGTCGAGGTGGAGGTCTGGGTCCGGCCCGGCGCGACCGTCCAGGAGGCGCTGGCCGCAAGCGGCCTGCTCGAGCGCTTCGCCGGGGCGGGGCTGGAGCGCCAGGCGGTCGGCGTGTGGGGCCGGCCGTGCGCACGGGACACCACGCTTCGACCCGGGGACCGGGTGGAGCTCTATCGCCCGCTGGCGATGGACCCGATGGAGGCGCGCCGCCGACGCGCCTCGCGGCGCCCGAAGCAGGCGCGCTGAGCCCTACTTGCAGTCGGACTTGATGGCGTCGCGGGCGCGCTGCGTCTCTTCCGCGCGCTGCTTGTCGTCGACGTACTCCCGCTCGCCCTTCTGGTTCGAGCGGACCAGGCGGATGCCGCTCTCGAGGGTGGCGAGCTGGCTCCTGGCGCGGACGCAGTTGTCGGCGCGCGCGGCCGCGATGCGGTCTTCCTCGGCCTTGGTTCGTGCCGCCTGCTCGGCCTCGGCGCGCTTGCGCCTGGCCTCGAGCTCGGGATCGGCGGTGCGCGGCGCCAGGGCGCCCGAGGCGGCCGCAACCGCCGCAGCGGCCGCAGCGGCCGTGGTGGCGGCGCTTGCGGCAACGGCCGGCGGCACGGCGATCGTCCGCCGCTGCGCGCCCGGCTTGCCCAGGATGTCGGCCTCGGGCGTTCCGGCGGGAGGGGGCAGGTCGCTGTACTGGACGCGGCCGGTCTTGTCCTTCCACTTCCACTGCGCGTCGGCCGGCAAGGAAAGCAGCGCAGCAGCGAGGGCGGCGAACAGGGCGAGGGGGAGGCGAGCCATGGTCAAACGGGCGTCGTGAAGCAGTTCGCGGCAGTGTACGAGGGCGTCGGCGGAGCGGCCGCAGCGGTCCGCGCAAACCGGTACTTGTGCCCGCCATCCGTATAATTCCCTTTTGCGTCTGGAGCTTTCTATGCGCCTTCTGGGCAAGGCCCTGACCTTCGACGACGTGTTGCTGGTCCCGGCCCTCTCGAGCGTCCTGCCCCGCGACACCAGCCTCGCGACCTCGCTCTCCCGAAACATCCGCCTCAACCTGCCGCTGGTCTCGGCGGCGATGGACACCGTCACCGAGGCACGCCTCGCCATCGCCCTGGCGCAGGAAGGCGGCATCGGCATCGTGCACAAGAACCTCACGCCGAAGCAGCAGGCGGCCGAGGTCGCCAAGGTCAAGCGCTACGAATCGGGCGTGCTGCGCGATCCGATCACGGTCACGCCCGAGATGACCGTGCGCGAGGTGATCGAGCTCTCCAAGGCGCGCGGCTTCTCCGGCTTCCCCGTGCTGCGCGGCAAGGCGGTGGTCGGCATCGTCACCAACCGGGACCTCCGCTTCGAGACCCGGCTCGACGCCCCGGTCAAGGAAATCATGACGCCGCGCGACCGGCTGGTCACGGTGCGCGAGGGGGCCTCGCTGGCCGAAGGCAAGGCGCTGATGCACCGCGAGAAGCTCGAGCGGGTGCTCGTGGTCAACGAGGCGTTCGAGCTGCGCGGCCTGATGACCGTCAAGGACATCACCAAGCAGACGAGCTTTCCCGATGCCGCGCGCGACGCCCACGGCAAGCTGCGCGTCGGCGCGGCGATCGGCGTCGGCGAGGGCACCGAGGAGCGGGCCGAGCTGCTCGTGCGGGCCGGTGTCGACGTCATCGTCGTCGACACCGCGCATGGCCACAGTGCCGGCGTGCTCGACCGCGTGCGCTGGGTCAAGCGCAACTACCCCGGCGTCGACGTGGTCGGCGGCAACATCGCCACCGGTGCCGGCGCGCTCGCCCTGGTCGAGGCCGGCGCGGACGCGGTCAAGATCGGCATCGGGCCGGGTTCCATCTGCACCACCCGCATCGTCACCGGCGTCGGCGTGCCGCAGATCATGGCCATCGACGCGGTCGCCCGCGCCATCGCCGGCAGCGGCGTGCCGTTGATCGCCGACGGCGGCGTGCGCTTCTCCGGCGACCTGGCCAAGGCGATCGCCGCCGGCGCAGACACGGTGATGATGGGCGGGGCTTTCGCCGGCACCGAGGAGGCGCCGGGCGAGGTCATCCTGTACCAGGGCCGCACCTACAAGAGCTACCGGGGCATGGGCTCGATCGGCGCGATGCAGCAGGGCTCGGCCGACCGCTACTTCCAGGACGGCGAGGCGAGCACCGCGGGCAGCGCCAAGCTGGTTCCCGAAGGCATCGAGGGCCAGGTTCCGTACAAGGGCTCGGTCGTCGGCATCATCTTCCAGATGGGCGGCGGCCTGCGCGCCGCGATGCACTACTGCGGCTGCGCCAGCATCGAGGAGATGCACGCCCGGGCCGAGTTCGTCGAGATCACGTCGTCGGGCATCCGCGAGAGCCATGTCCACGACGTGCAGATCACGAAGGAAGCGCCGAACTACCGCGCCGAATGACGAGCGCGCAGACCGCCGGCGGGGCGCAAAAGCGCGCTGCGGCGATGCCCTTCATCATGATCACGGTGCTGATCGACATGGCGTCGATCGGCCTGATCGTCCCGGTGCTGCCGGCGCTCGTCGGCACGTTCACGTCCTCGCAGGCGGAGCAGGCGTGGTGGTACGGCGCCGTGACCTTCGCCTTCAGCTTCGCCAACTTCTTCGCTTCGCCGCTGGTCGGGGCGCTGTCCGACCGCTTCGGGCGGAGGCCGGTGCTGCTGGTCGGCTTCTGCGCCCTCGGCCTCAGCTTCTTCGTCACGGCGCTCGCCAACGCACTCTGGATCCTCATCGTCGTGCGCCTCTTCAGCGGCGCGATGCAATCCAACCTCTCGGTGGCCAACGCCTACGTGGCCGACATCACGCCGCCCGAGGACCGGGCCAAGCGCTTCGGCCTGCTCGGCGCGATGTTCGGGCTCGGCTTCATCCTCGGCCCCGTGGCGGGCGGCCTGCTGGGCGCCATCGACCTGCAGCTGCCGTTCTTCGCCGCCGGGCTGCTGGCCCTGGTCAACCTGACGTACGGCTGGCTCATCCTGCCGGAGTCGCTGCCACGCGAGCGGCGGCGCGAGATCGAATGGCGCTCGGCGTTCAACCCCGTCGCTTCGCTGGCCCGCCTCGGCCGGCTCGGCGGCGTCGGCCTCCTTGTGGCGGTGATCGCCTGCACGGCGCTGTCGCAGTTCGTGCTGTATTCGAGCTGGGTCCTCTACACCACCTTCAAGTTCGGCTGGGGCCCGCTCGAGAACGGCTGGTCCCTGTTCGCGACCGGCCTCGTGTCGGCGCTGGTGCAGGGCCTGCTGCTCGGGCGGCTGCTCAAGCGCTTCTCGCCGCAGCGGCTGGCCCTCGCCGGCCTGGTCTCCTCGACCCTGGCCTACGCCGCCTGGGGCGCGGCGAGCGAAGGCTGGATGATCTTCGCCGTCATCTTCTCCAACCTGCTCGGGTTCACGGTCACAGCCTCGATCCAGAGCATCATCTCCGGCGCCGCCGACGCAACGACGCAAGGCCGGACGATGGGCGCCGTCAGCTCGCTGCAGAGCCTGATGGCGGTGATCGCGCCGGTGCTCGCCGCTCCGCTGCTCGGCATCGTCTCGCACCTGCCGCGCGGCGACTGGCGCATCGGCGCGCCGTTCTACTTCTGCGCCGTGCTGCAGGCCACCGGCCTCGGCCTGGCCTGGCTGCACTTCAGGGCGGCGCGCCGCGCCCGCCTCGGCATGGCCGCCTCCGCCGCCTGAGCTCATCCCATGCACGACAAGATCCTCATCCTCGACTTCGGCTCCCAGCTCACCCAGCTGATCGCGCGTCGCATCCGCGAAGCGCACGTCTTCTGCGAGATCCACCCCAACGACGTGACCGACGAGTTCGTCCGCTCGTTCGCGCCCAAGGGGATCATCCTGTCCGGCAGCCACGCCTCGACCTACGAGGACCAGGAGCTGCGCGCTCCGCAGGCGGTGTTCGAGCTCGGCGTTCCCGTCCTCGGCATCTGCTACGGCATGTTCACCATGGCCGTGCAGCTCGGCGGCGAGGTCGAGCCGAGCACGCACCGCGAGTTCGGCTACGCAGAGGTGCGGGCGCGCGGCCACACGCGCCTGCTCGAGGGCATCGAGGACTTTTCCACCCAGGCCGGGCACGGCATGCTCAAGGTCTGGATGAGCCACGGCGACAAGGTCACGACCTTGCCGCCCGGCTTCAGCCTCATGGCATCGACGCCGAGCTGCCCGATCGCCGGCATCGCCGACGAGAGCCGCGGCTACTACGGCGTGCAGTTCCACCCGGAGGTGACGCACACGCTCAAGGGCCGCGAGCTGCTCGAGCGCTTCGTCCTGCAGATCTGTTCCGCCAGGCCCGACTGGGTCATGGGCAACTACATCGACGAGGCGGTGGCCCGCATCCGCGAGCAGGTCGGCGACGACGAGGTGATCCTTGGCCTGTCGGGCGGCGTCGACTCGAGCGTCGCGGCGGCGCTTATCCACCGCGCGATCGGCGACCGGCTGACCTGCGTCTTCGTCGACCACGGCCTGCTCCGGCTCGACGAGGCGCGCATGGTGATGGAGATGTTCGCCGGGCGCCTGCACGTGAAGGTGCTCGCCATCGATGCCAGCGAAGCCTTCCTCGGCTGCCTGGCCGGCGTCGCCGACCCCGAGGCCAAGCGCAAGATCATCGGCCGCGAGTTCGTCGAGGTCTTCACGCGCGAGGCCGGCCGGCTGAAGCAGGCGAAGTGGCTGGCCCAGGGGACCATCTACCCCGACGTCATCGAGTCCGGCGGCGCCCGGACCAAGAAGGCGACGACGATCAAGAGCCACCACAACGTCGGCGGCCTGCCCGAGACCCTGGGCCTGAAGCTGCTCGAGCCGCTGCGCGAGCTGTTCAAGGACGAGGTCCGCGAGCTCGGCATCTCCCTGGGCCTGCCGCGCGACATGGTCCAGCGCCATCCCTTCCCCGGTCCCGGGCTGGGCGTTCGCATCCTCGGCGAGGTCAAGCGCGAGTACGCCGACCTGCTTCGCCTGGCCGACGCCATCTTCATCGAGGAGCTGCGCGCGACGATCGACCCCGTGAGCCGGAAGTCCTGGTACGAGCTGACCAGCCAGGCCTTCGCCGTGTTCCTGCCGGTGAAGAGCGTCGGCGTGATGGGCGACGGCCGCACCTACGACTACGTGGTCGCGCTCCGGGCCGTGCAGACCACCGACTTCATGACCGCCGACTGGGCCGAGCTGCCGCACGCGCTGCTGAAGACCGTCTCGAGCCGGATCATCAACGAGGTGCGCGGCATCAACCGCGTCACCTACGACATCTCGTCGAAGCCGCCGGCGACCATCGAGTGGGAGTGATCTGTCGCCAGGGATGCTCGCACCCTGGTCGAGACTTCCGCCACCTGCCCGGGAGACGGGCCGTGGATCGTTCCCGGCTACGATCGCCGCGCCGTTTCAGACGGCATGCACGGAGCAATCGATGAAGGCGGTTTTCGGAATCCTGTCGCTGGTCGTGGTCCTGGCCGTCCTGGGTTTCGTCGCCAGGAAGCAGCAGCAGGCCGTCGACGCCGGCGGCGGCATCGTCCAGCGCGGCCAGGACGCCGAGAGCAGGGCCCGCGCGCTCGCGGCCGACTCGGCCAACCGGGCGGCGCAGGCCGGTGCCGGAACCGTTCCGCAGCAGGCCCGCAGCATCCAGGAGCGCGCCCGCGACAACACCGTCCGCGCCCTCGAGCAGGGCGCCGACGGCAACCGGCGCGCCGAGCCCTGATGAGCCCCGCCGACGAGGCCGCGATGCGGCAGGCGCTCGACCAGGCGCACAACGCCTGGATCGTCGGCGAGGTCCCCGTCGGCGCGGTCATCGTGCGCGATACGCCGACCGGCCGCCAGGTCGTCGCTACCGGCTACAACCGGCCGATCACCAACCACGACCCGACCGCGCACGCCGAGATCGTCGCCCTGCGCCATGCCGCGCACCTGCTCGGCAACTACCGCCTGCCCGAGTGCGAGCTCTACGTCACCCTCGAGCCCTGCGCCATGTGTGCGATGGCCATCCTGCACGCCCGGCTGAAGCGGGTCGTCTACGGCGCCACCGACCCCAAGGCCGGGGCCGCGGGGTCCGTGATCGACGTTTTCGGCACGCCGGCGCTGAACCACCACACGGCAGTGGAGGGCGGGCTCCTGGCCGACCCGGCGGGCGACATGCTGCGCTCCTTCTTCGCCGAGCGGCGCGAGCGCTACCGGCAACGGCGCCTGCCGCCCACGCTGGCTGGCGCAGGTGCCCTGCCGGTCGACCCGATCCCGGCCGGCGAGTCGAGCCTGGTCGACGACGGCAGCCCGGCATGAGCCCGCCCGCAGCAGGGCGGGCCGGCCCGCTGTCGCTGTCGCTGTCGCTGTTCTCGCCAGCCGGGGTGGTGCGGACCGTCGCGCCGCTGCGCCTCGCGGCGCGCCGGCTCGCCCGGCTCGGTTTCGCAGTCGAGGTCGACGAGGCCGCGGCCCGGCGCGTCCAACGCTTCGCCGGCGACGACGAGACACGGCTGGCCGCCATCCACCGCGTCGCCGCCGCCGCGCCCGACGTGGCGATGGCCACGCGAGGCGGCTACGGCCTGACCCGCCTGCTCGACCGCGTCGACTGGAAGGCGCTGGCGCGCAGCGTCGACAAGGGCACGCGCTGGGTCGGCTACAGCGACCTGACCGCGCTGCAGCTCGGCCTCCTCGCGCACCGCGGCGGCACCACCTGGGCCGGGCCGCTTGCCTGCGACGACTTCGGCCGCAGCGAGGCGGCCGGCGGCGTCGACGACGTCACCGAGGCCTGCTTCGTGGAGGCCATGACCGGCGCGCTCGAAGCCGTCGGCTTTCGCACCGGCGAAGGCCACGACGGACTCGAGGTCCGCGGCACGCTGTGGGGCGGCAACCTCTGCGTCGTCAACTCGCTCCTGGGCACGCCACACTTTCCGCGCGTGCGCGACGGCATCCTCTTCCTCGAGGACGTCAACGAGCACCCCTACCGGATCGAGCGAAACCTGCTGCAGCTGCAGCAGGCCGGCGTCCTCGACCGGCAGCGCGCCGTCGTGCTCGGCGCCTTCACCGGCTACCGCAAGTCGCCGAACGACCGCGGCTACACGCTGGCGACGGCGATCGAGCGGGTCCGGACGGCGACGCGCACGCCCATCCTGACCGGCCTGCCTTACGGGCACGTGGAAACCAAGGTGACGCTTCCGGTGGGCGCGAAGGCGCGTCTCCTCGTCGACCGCCGGCAGGCGTACATCGCCTGGGCCTGAGAGCCGGCCCGACGGGTGCCATGGCGGCCCCCTAAAATCGACGTCGACGACGCTCTGCTCGAGCGAAGCCGGGTCGACCCCGGTGCCGAAGGACAAGTCTCGATGAACGCAGGGTGGACACGACGAGGCTGGGCGTTGCCGATGCTCCTGGCGGCCGTGCTGGTGCTTGCGGCCTGCGACAACAGCCCCTACGAGAAGGGCGCGGCGGCGACCAACACCCTGTTCTATTCGTTCGACGAGCGCTCGCCGCGCTACCTGGACCCGACCGCGTCGTACTCGAACCCCGAGTCGGCCTACACCTTCCAGGTCTACGAGCCGCTCTACGGCTACCACTACCTGAAGCGGC
>NZ_JANODC010000378.1:0-10698 GCF_031412495.1 Rhizobacter sp.
CAACAACCAGCTGAAGAGCTGGCAGTTCTTCACCGAGAAGTTCAACGCCAACAACCCGGCCGGCGTGAAGTTCGAAGTGATCGGCATGGACAACAAGCTGTCGCCGACGGAGAGCCTGAACGCGCTCAAGGCGGCGATCGACCAGGGTGTGCGCTACATCATCCAAGGCAATGGTTCCTCGGTTGCCCTGGCGCTGATCGACGCGATCAACAAGCACAACGAGCGCAATAACGGCAAGGAGGTGATCTTCCTCAACGAGGCTGCGGTCGACCCCGACCTCACCAACAGCAAGTGCAGCTTCTGGCACTTCCGGTTCGACGCCGACACGACGATGAAGATGGAGGCCATGACGACCTTCATGAAAGACCAGAAGGACATCAAGAAGGTCTACCTGCTGAACCAGAACTACTCGCACGGCCAGCAGGTCGCGAAGTTCGGGAAGGAGTACCTGAAGCGCAAGCGCCCGGACATCGAGATCGTCGGTGAGGACCTGCACCCGCTGGCGCAGGTGCGCGACTTCGCCCCGTACATCGCCAAGATCAAGGCCTCGGGGGCCGATTCGGTGATCACCGGCAACTGGGGCTCCGACCTCGCGCTCCTCGTCAAGGCCGCCAACGAAGGCGGCTACACCGGCAAGTTCTTCACCTACTACACCGGTGTCACGGGAACGCCGACAGCGCTCGGCACCACGGGCGCGGGCAAGGTCTACCAGGTGTCTTACAACAGCTACCACATGGGCGGCCAGATGGACGCCTGGCAGAAGGAGTTCAAGCAGAAGTACAACGACGACTTCTACACCGGCTCCATCATCCGCATCATCGAACTCGTGACGCAGGCGATGGCGCAGGCCAAGTCGACCGACCCGGTCAAGGTGGCCTTTGCCATGGAAGGCATGAAGTTCAGGAGCGCCTTCGGCGGCGAGGTCGAGATGCGCAAGTCCGACCACCAGCTGCAGCAGCCGCTCTACATCACGGTCTGGCAGAAGGCCGAGGGGAAGTACACGTACAGCCCCGAGAACACCGGCATGACGCTGGTGCCCGTGGCCGAGTACCCCAACTACGTGTCGAGCACGCCGACGAGCTGCCAGATGAAGCGCCCGGGCGCATAAAGCAGGCTCCTCCCCTGCACGAGGCCCGATCCGGTCGACACGTCGGCCGCCTCGGGCCTCTTGCATAGACGGGCGGACTTCGCCAGCATTGATCCGCCACCAACGGCCACGCCCCCATGGAGTTCTTCACCATCTCGATGCTCAACGGGCTGAGCTACGGCCTGTTGCTGTTCATGCTGAGCTCGGGCCTGACCCTCATCTTCAGCATGATGGGCGTGCTGAACTTCGCCCACGCCAGCTTCTACATGATCGGTGCGTACATCGCGTACTCGATCTCGAAGATCGTGGGCTTCTGGCCAGCGCTGGTCCTGGCGCCGATCGTCGTCGGCGTGCTCGGCGCGCTGTTCGAGAAGTTCTTCCTGCGCCGCGTCCACAAGTTCGGACACGTGCCGGAGCTGCTGATCACCTTCGGGCTCTCGTTCGTCATCATCGAGCTGGTGCTTCTCGTCTGGGGCCGGACCGCGGTCGAGTTTCCGCCGCCCGAGGTGCTGCGCGGGCCGGCGTTCACGCTGGTCAATTCCTCGATCGACGGCCTTCGCCTGGTCTTCGGCGCAGCACCCGCGGCGATGTGCTCGGCGGCGGATGCGACAGTGCGCATCGTCTGCTCGCCGTTCCCGGCGACGCGCGGCTTCATGATGCTGGTCGCGGTGGCGATGCTCGTGGCCCTCTGGCTGCTGCTCACGCGCACCCGGATCGGCCTGGTGATCCAGAGCGCGCTCACCCACCCGGAGATGGTGGAAGCGCTCGGCCACAACGTGCCGCGCGTCTTCATGCTCGTCTTTGGCGCCGGCTCGGCGCTCGCCGGCCTGGCCGGCGTGATCGGCGGCAGCACCTTCGTCACCGAGCCGGCGATGGCGGCGACCGTCGGCTCCGTGATCTTCGTCGTCGTCGTGGTGGGGGGTATGGGCTCGCTCGCGGGCGCCTTCGTCGCGTCCCTGCTGATCGGCGTCATCCAGACCTTCGCGGTGGCGCTCGACTACTCCCTGGGTGACGTGGTGCGTGGAGTGGGCCTGACGTTGTCCGCGGCAGCCGCCGACCAGACCCTGCTGAAGATGAGCATCTCGCAGATCGCGCCCATCCTTCCCTACCTGTTCCTGGTGCTGATCCTGATCTTTCGGCCCAAGGGCCTGCTCGGAACCCGGGAGGGATGATGCAGGTCGCCGATTCCCTCGCAGCCCCCGCGACGCCTGTTCGGCGCGTCAACACGGGGCGGATCGTCGTCTGGGGCGGCTTCGCGCTCGTGCTCGCGGTCGCGCCGCTCGTCTTCCCGAGCAGCCTGTCGCTGTCGATCCTGTCGCAGGTCGGCATCGCCATCGTCGCCTGCCTCTCCTACAACATGCTGCTCGGCCAGGGCGGCATGCTGAGCTTCGGCCATGCCGTCTATTCCGGCCTGGCCTCGTTCGTGGCCGTGCACGCGCTGCTCGGCATCGGCAAGGGCACGTTGCCGATACCGGTGAGCCTGATCCCGCTTGTCGGCGGCCTGGCCGGCATGGGCTTCGCCATCGTCCTCGGCTACGTGACGACGAAGAAGGCGGGGACGCCGTTCGCGATGATCACGCTCGGCATCGGCGAGCTGGTCTTCGCGATGTCGCTGATGGTCCCCGAGTTCTTCGGCGGCGAGGGCGGCGTCTCGGCGAACCGGGTCGTCGGCCAGCCCGTCCTCGGCATCACCTTCGGGCCGCAGATCCAGGTCTACTACCTGCTCGCCATCTACACGCTCGTCTGCACGGCGGCCATGTTCGCCTTCACGCGGACGCCGCTCGGCCGGATGCTCAACGCGGTGCGCGACAATCCCGAGCGGGTCGAGTTCATCGGCTACAGCACGCAGCGGGTGCGCTACCTGTCGTTCATCATCGCCGGCTTCTTCGCCGGCATCGCCGGCGGAATGTACGCGCTCAATTTCGAGATCGCGACGGCCGAGGTGGTCGGCTCGATCCGCTCCGGCGGCTACCTCCTCTTCACCTTCCTGGGTGGCGCGACCTTCTTCTTCGGCCCGATCATCGGCGCGGTGCTGATGGTCTTCGCCTCGGTGCTGCTGTCCGAACTGACCAACGCCTGGCAGCTCTACCTCGGCTTCGTCTTCCTCTTCATGGTCATGTACGCGCCGGGCGGCATCGCCAGCCTGATCATGATGAACCTGCGCGTGGCCATGCACAGGAAGCTGCATCGGCTCTGGCGCTGGTATGCCCTGCTGACGCTTGCTGCCATCGTGCTGCTGGCCGGCTTCGGCGCGCTGGTGGAAATGGTCTACCACCTTCAGCTCGGCGGAGCCGTGGGCGCGCCGATGCGCTACCTCGGCCTGTCGGTCGACGTGAGCAACCTGGCGCACTGGTTCGCGGCGCTGGCGGTCATCGCGGCGGGCTTCGGAGCGTTCGAATTTGTCCGCCGCCGCTTCGCGCGCGAGTGGGGCGCGATCCAGGAAGAGATCGAGGCCGACATGACGTTCAAGGAGCCGGCGTGAGCGCCCCGGCCTACGCCGTCGAGCTGAAGGACCTGCGCAAGTCCTTCGGCAAGACGGAGATCATCCGCGGCACCAACCTGGCGGTCGCGCCGGGCGAGCGGGTCGCGATCATCGGCCCGAACGGCGCCGGCAAGTCGACCCTCTTCAACCTCATCAGCGGCCGCTTCGGGCCGACCAGCGGCCAGGTGCTCCTCAACGGCAAGCGCATCGACGGGCTGCTTCCGTACGAGATCAACCGCCTCGGCCTGGCGCGCAGCTTCCAGATCACCAACATCTTCGGCCGCCTCTCGGTGTTCGAGAACCTGCGCTGCGGCCTGCTCTGGGCCATGGGCTACCGCTACGCGTTCTGGAAGTTCCTCGCCGACCTGCGCGACGCGAACGAGCGCGCCGAGCAGCTGCTCGCGATGTTGCGACTCGAGAGAAAACGCGACACCCTGGCGATGAACCTCACCTACGCCGAGCAGCGGGCGCTCGAGATCGGCATCACCATCGCCGGCGGCGCCGACGTCGTCCTGCTCGACGAGCCCACGTCCGGCATGAGCAAGAGCGAGACCGGCCGCTTCATCGAGCTGATCCGCGAGGTCACCGTCGGCAAGACGCTGCTGACGGTCGAGCACGACATGGGCGTGGTGTTCGGCCTCGCCGACAAGATCGCCGTGCTCGTCTACGGCGAGGTGATCGCCTTCGACGTGCCGGAGAAGGTCCGCGCCAATGCGCGCGTCCAGGAGGCCTACCTCGGCTCGGTGCTCGTGGAACAGCAGACGGCGCGTGCCGAACAGGCCTGAGCGATGCTGCAGTTGAGCAACCTCCACGCCTACTACGGCAAGAGCCACATCCTGCACGGCGTCGACATGCGGATCGGCGAAGGCGAGATCGTCGCCCTGCTCGGCCGCAACGGCTCCGGCCGCTCGACCACGGTCAAGACGATCATGGGCCTGGTCGCCGGCAGCGGATCGATCCGCCTGCGCGACCAGGAGATCCTCGGGCTCAAGGCATTCGACATCGCCCACCGCGGCATCGGCTACGTGCCGGAGAACCGCGACATCTTTCCCAAGCTGACGGTGCACGAGAACCTGCAACTCGGCGAGAAGAAGGGCAAGGGCGGCGGCAAGGCGAAGCCGCGCTGGTCGTTCGAGGACATGTACAAGATCTTCCCGCGCCTGAAGGAACGCGAGCACACCGAGGCCGGGGTGCTCTCGGGGGGCGAGCAGCAGATGCTGACCCTGTGCCGCACGCTCATGGGCGACCCGGACCTGATCATGATCGACGAGCCCACCGAGGGGCTGGCGCCGAAGATCGTCGACCTCGTCGCCGAATACCTCCAGGAGCTGAAGAACCGGGGCGTCTCGGTCCTCCTTGTCGAGCAGAAGCTCACCATCGCGCTGGCGATCTCCGAGCGGTGCTACGTGATGGGCCACGGCGCAATCGTCTTCGAAGGCACGCCGGCCGATCTGCGAAGCAATGCCGAAGTGCGCAAGGAGTGGCTGGAGGTGTGAGCCGGGGCATGGGCGCCGCCTTGGCGGATGCCCTCGTTGTCGCCGCAGGGACAGCCTCTTCCGGGCCCCGACGCCTAGAATCGAACGAACGTTCTTTTCCCTGTCGCGGTCGCGGCAGGCACCTCACGAGGACACGCCATGAGCGCCACCTACGAGCTGCGCGGCGACATCGCCGTCATCACGCTGAACAACCCGCCGGTCAACGGCCTCGGCCACGAGACGCGGGTCGGCATCGTCGACGGCCTCGGCCGCGCGCTCGCCGACGCCACGGTCAAGGCGATCGTCGTCACCGGGGCGGGCAAGGCCTTCTCCGGCGGTGCCGACATCCGCGAGTTCGGCTCGCCGAAGGCGGTGGCCGAGCCTAACCTGCTCTCGGTGATCGCCGCCCTCGAGGCGAGCCCGAAGCCGACCATCGCTGCCGTGCACACCGTCGCCATGGGCGGCGGGCTCGAGCTCGCGCTCGGCTGCAACTACCGGGTCGCCGCCGCCGGCGCGCAGATCGCCCTGCCCGAGGTCAAGATCGGCCTGATCCCGGGCGCCGGCGGCACGCAGCGCCTGCCGCGCGTGCTCGGCGTAGAGACGGCGCTCAACATGATCGTCAGCGGCGAGCCGGTGAAAAGCGAGGTGCTCGCCAGACTGCCGGGGCAGAAGCTGTTCGACAAGATCGTCGACGGCGACGTGGTCGACGCCGCCGTCGCCTTCGCGCGCGAGAAGGCCGATGTCCGGCCGCTGCCGATGGTGAGCGAGCTGAAGGTCTCGTACCCGAACGCCGACGCCTACGTCCAGTTCGCCCGCAACACCGTCGGCGCCATGTCGCGCAACTTCCCTGCGCCGCTGAAGTGCATCGACGCCGTCGCTGCGTCGACGAAGATGAGGTTCGCCGACGGCATGAAGCTCGAGCGCGAGCTCTTCCTGGCCTTGATGCTGACGCCGGAGTCGAAGGCGCTGCGGCACGCCTTCATGGCCGAGCGGGCGACGACGAAGATCCCCGACGTGCCCGCCGACACGCCGGTTCGCGAGATCCGCAAGGTCGCGGTGATCGGCGCCGGCACCATGGGCGGCGGCATCGCCATGAACTTCCTCAATGCCGGCATCCCGGTCGTCATGATCGAGATGAAGCAGGAAGCGCTCGACAAGGGCGTCGGCATCATGCGCAAGAACTACGAGGCACAGGTCAAGAAGGGCAAGCTGAAGCAGGACAAGCTCGACGAGCGCATGGCGCAGCTCTCGACCACGCTGAAGTACGACGACCTGAAGGACGCCGACCTCGTCATCGAGGCGGTGTTCGAGGACATGGGCGTCAAGGAGCAGGTCTTCAAGACGCTCGACGAGGTGATGAAGCCGGGTGCCATCCTCGCTTCCAACACCTCGACGCTCGACCTGAACAAGATCGCGTCGTTCACGAAGCGTCCGCAGGACGTGGTGGGGATGCACTTCTTCAGCCCGGCCAACGTGATGAAGCTGCTCGAGGCGGTGCGCGGCGAGAAGACGGGAAAGGACGTCCTCGCCACCGTCATGCAGCTCGGCAAGAAGATCAAGAAGACCACGGTGGTCTCCGGCGTCACCGACGGCTTCATCGGCAACCGCATGATCGAGCAGTACTCGCGCCAGGCCGGTTTCCTGCTCGAGGAGGGGGCGGCGCCCGAGCAGGTCGACAAGGCCATGGAGCGGTTCGGCATGGCGATGGGGCCGTTCCGCATGGGCGACCTCGCCGGCAACGACATCGGCTGGTACATCAGGAAGCGCCGCTACGTCGAGAAACCCGACATCCGCTACAGCAAGACCGCCGACCTGCTGTGCGAGCTGGGCCGCTTCGGCCAGAAAACGGGCGCCGGCTGGTACGACTACGTGCCGGGCAAGCGGGACGCGATCCCCAGCAAGCTGGTCACCGAAATGATCGAGATGCACCGCGCCGATCTCGGCATCCAGCCGCGCAGGATCCCCGACGACGAGATCGTGCACCGCCTCGTCTACGCGCTCGTCAACGAAGGCGCGAAGATCATCGAGGAGGGCATCGCCATGCGCGCGAGCGACATCGACATGGTCTACCTCACAGGCTACGGCTTCCCGTTGCACCGCGGCGGGCCGATGAACTACGCCGACCAGCAGGGCCTCTTCAACGTCGTCCAGGCGATGAAGCGCTTTGCCGCCAACCCTCACGACGACGCGGCGTTCTGGACGCCCGCGCCCTTGCTCGCCCGACTCGCCGCCGAAGGCAAGACCTTCAGCTGAATGGACCAGGAGTAACCATCATGACCACCGCCGTCGTCGTTTCCACCGCCCGCACGCCGCTCGCCAAGAGCTGGAAAGGCGCCTTCAACATGACGCACGGGGCGACGCTCGGCGGCCACGCCGTCAAGCACGCGGTCGAGCGCGCCGGCATCGACGGCGCCGAGGTCGACGACGTCATCATGGGCTGCGCCACGCCCGAAGGCGCCACGGGCAGCAACATCGCGCGTCAGATCGCCCTGCGCGCCGGCCTGCCGATCACGACCAGCGGCATGACCGTGAACCGCTTCTGCTCGAGCGGCCTGCAGACCATCGCCATGGCGGCGCAGCGCATCATCGCCGGCGAGAACGACATCGTCGTCGCCGGCGGAGTCGAGTCGATCTCCTGCGTGCAGAACGAAGCCAACAAGCACATGCTCGTCGACCCGTGGCTGGCCGAGCACAAGCCGACGATCTACTGGAACATGCTCCAGACGGCCGAGCAGGTCGCCAAGCGCTACAAGATCGAGCGCGAGCCGATGGACCGCTACGGCGCCGCCAGCCAGCAGAAGGCGACGGCCGCGCGCGATGAAGGCAAGTTCGAGGCGGAGATCGCGCCGATCACGGTCATGGCCGGCGTCGCGGATGCGGTGATGGGCCTGCGCACCAAGGAAGTGACCATCAGCGCCGACGAGGGCATCCGCCCCGGCACCACGTACGAAGGCATCAAGGACATCAAGCCGGCGCTTCCCGGAGGCGTGATCTCCGCCGGCAACGCCAGCCAGTTCAGCGACGGCGCGGGTGCCTGCGTGTTGATGAACGAGAAGCTCGCCGAGCAGCGCGGGCTGAAGCCCATCGGTCGCTTCCTCGGCTTCGCCGTGGCCGGCTGCGAGCCCGACGAGATGGGCATCGGCCCGGTCTTCGCCGTGCCGAAGGTGCTGAAGCGCCTCGGCCTGACCGTCGCCGACATCGACCTCTGGGAGTTGAACGAGGCCTTCGCCGTGCAGGTGCTGTACTGCGCCGACACCCTCGGCATCCCGATGGACAGGCTCAACGTCAACGGCGGCGCGATCGCCGTCGGCCACCCCTACGGCGTCAGCGGCCAGCGCCTCACCGGCGCGGCCCTGCTCGAAGGCAAGCGCCGCGGCGCGAAGCGGGTCGTCGTGACGATGTGCATCGGCGGCGGCATGGGCGCGGCCGGCGTGTTCGAGGTGCTCTGACCGCGGATCCGGCATGAGCGCCGAGCCGTCGACCCGGGTCGCGCCGTGAGCTACCGTCGCACCGTCGAGTTCCTCCTCTACGACTGGCTCGACGTCGCGTCGCTGCGGGCGCGCCCGCGCTTCGCCGACCACTCGCGCGAGACATTCGATGCGGTAGTCGACACCTGCGAGCGGATCGCGCGCGAGAAGTTCGCGCCCTTCAACCGCCTCGCCGACACCGAGGAGCCGTGGTTCGACGGCGAGAAGGTGCACCTCCCCGCCGCCAGCCACGCCGCGGCGCAGGCCTATTTCGAGTCGGGGATGCTCGCGGCGGCGCAGGACTACGAGCTCGGCGGCATGCAGCTGCCCTGCGTCGTCGAGATGGCGGCGCACTCGTTCTTCTCCCGGGCGAGCATCGGCATCGGCGGCGGTGGCATGCTGACCAGCGGCAACGCCAACCTGCTGATGGCGCACGGCACGCGAATGCAGCAGGAGGTGTTCGCGAAGAACGAGTTCGCCGGGCGCTTCTCCGGAACGATGTGCCTCTCGGAGCCGCAGGCAGGCTCGAGCCTCTCCGACATCGTCACGCGCGCCGTGCCCGACGGCGCCGACTCGGAAGGCGACCCGCTCGGCCCGCGCTATCGCCACACGGGCAACAAGATGTGGATCTCGAACGGCGAGCACGAGCTGACCGAGAACATCGACCACCTGGTCCTGGCCAAGATCCCGGGGCCCGACGGCAGGCTCGTGGCCGGCACGCGCGGCATCTCGCTCTTCGTCGTGCCGAAGAAGCTGGTCGACGGGCGCGGCCAGCTCACCGGCGAGCGCAACGACGTCGCGCTCGCCGGCCTGAACCACAAGCTCGGCTACCGCGGCATCCCCAACACGCTGCTCAACTTCGGCGAAGGCAAGCACCTGGTGCGCGGCGGCGCGGGCGCGATCGGCTACCTCGTCGGCAGGCCGGGCGAAGGCCTGCGCTGCATGTTCCACATGATGAACGAGGCGCGCATCGCCGTCGGCCTCGGCGCGACGATGCTCGGCGTGGCCGGCTACGAAGCGTCGCTCGACTACGCGAAGACGCGGCCGCAGGGCCGGCCGGTCGGGCCGGGCGGCAAGGACCCGACGCGGCCGCCGGTGCGCATCATCGAGCACGCCGACGTCAAGCGCATGCTGCTGGCGCAGAAGAGCTACTGCGAAGGCGCGCTGGCGCTCGAGCTCTATTGCGCCCGCCTCGTCGACGAGCTGCACACCGGCGACGACGACGGTCGGGCCCGCTCGCACACTCTGCTCGAAGTCCTCACCCCCATCGCCAAGAGCTGGCCGAGCGAGTGGTGCCTGGAGGCGAACAGCCTCGCGATCCAGGTCCTCGGCGGCTACGGCTACACGCGCGACTTCCCGGTCGAGCAGTACTGGCGCGACAACCGCCTGAACATGATTCACGAGGGCACGCACGGCATCCAGGCGCTCGACCTGCTCGGCCGCAAAGTCGTGATGGACGGCGGCGCCGGGCTCGAGCTGCTGCGGACGACGATGCTCGCGACCGCCGACGCCGCCGACGCGGCGCCTAGCCTGGGCGAGCACGCGCGGGCCCTGCGCGCGGCGATCGCCCACCTCGTCGCCGCGACGCACGCCGCCTGGTCCGGCGGCTCGCCCGAGGAAGCCCTGGCCAATGCGACGCCGTACCTGCAGGCCTTCGGTCACGTCGTCATCGCCTGGATCTGGCTCGACGTCGCCGCCCGCGTCGCACGCCAGCCGGGCACCGACGCAGCGACAGTCGGGCGCCTCGCTGCCTGCCGCTATTTCTTCCGCTACGAGCTGCCGCGCATCGGCGCCTGGCTCGGCGTCGTCGAGACGCGCGACGACACCTGCCGCACGATGGCCGAGGACGCGTTTTGAAGTTGTCGCGCGAACGCCTCGGTTCGTGGACCTGGATCCTGATCTACGGCGGGCTCGGCGTGCTGTGCGTGGGCGTGGCCCTGCACCAGCAGGGGCGCGCGTACGGCCTCGGCGTCGTTGCCGGCGGCGCGCTGGTGGCGGCGGTGGGCGCCGCGCTCATCTGGGTCCGCTCGCGCATGGAAGACGAACCCGACCGTTCTTCGTCACACCCTCGACCCGGAGCAAACCCATGAGCACCCACGTCCGTGAACTGTTCGACCTCGCCGGCCGGACGGCGCTCATCACCGGCGGCTCGCGCGGGCTCGGCCTGCAGATCGCCGAGGCGCTCGG
>NZ_JANODC010000379.1:0-1906 GCF_031412495.1 Rhizobacter sp.
GTCGATCAGGAGGCTTGCCCGCTCAACCTGGCGCCCACGGCCAGCACGACGGCGCAGATGGCGCTCGGCGACGCCCTCGCTGTCGCCTTGCTCGATGCCCGGGGCTTCCGCGCCGACGACTTCGCCCGCTCGCATCCGGGCGGCAGCCTCGGCCGCAAGCTGCTGATGCACGTCGGCGACCTGATGCGCACGGGAGACGCCGTGCCGCAGGTCCGCCCGGGCGCCCTGATGTCGGAGATGCTGCACGAGATGACGGACAAGGGCCTCGGCTTCACGGCCGTTGTCGAGGCCGACGGTGCCGTCGCCGGCATCTTCACCGACGGCGATCTGCGTCGGTTGATCGAGACCGGTGCCGACCTGCGCGCCATGCGGGCGCACGAAGTGATGCACGCGACGCCGAAGGTGGTCCGGGCCGATGCGCTCGCCGTCGAAGCGGCCGCGCTGATGGAGCGCCATCGCGTCACCGGCCTGCTCGTCGTCGCCGACGACGGCCGCATCGAGGGCGCCATCAACACCAACGACCTGATGCGGGCAAAGGTCATCTGATGCGGGATCGCGCCGACGGCGAGCACGGGCCGGCGCTGCGCTTTCCGCCCGAGCTGCTCCTCGCCGCGCGCGGTGCCGGCGCCGGGGTCGCCGCGGCCATCTTCGACGTCGACGGCGTGCTGACCGACGGTCGCGTCTACATCGGCGCTGAGGGCGAGACCTTCAAGGCCTTCTCGACCCTCGACGGGCACGGCCTGAAGCTGCTCGCGCAGGGCGGCATCGTTCCCATCGTCGTGACCGGTCGCGATTCGCCGGCCGTGCGCCGGCGCGTCGCCGACCTCGGCCTCGTCCATGCCGCGTACGGCGCGGCTGACAAGCTCGCCGCGGCCACGCCGATCCTCGAGGCACTCGGGCTCGGCTGGGACCGCGTCGCCGTGATGGGCGACGACTGGCCCGATCTGCCGCTCATGCGGCGCGCCGTCTTCGCCTGCGCGCCGCCGCACGCGCACATCGAGGCGCGTGCCGTGGCGCACCACGTCACGCGGGCCGCCGCCGGCGTCGGCGCCGCGCGCGAGCTGTGCGACCTGCTCCTCGTCGCCGCCGGGCGCTATGCGGAGCTGCTGCTCGAACCGCTCCACACGCTCGATCGACCTGCCGATGGAGCGCGGTGAGCCGATCGTCTCGACCGACCACGCCGCGTTGGAGGACGACGACGAGGTCGACCTCAGCTTCGCCGGTCCCGAGCCGGTCGCGGCGGCACCCTGGTACCTGCGTCTGCTCGACCTCGCGTCGGCGTACCTGCCGCTGATCCTGATGGCCTTGCTCGCCGGCGGCACCTGGTGGCTGGTTCGCAACACGCCGCCCGACGATGCTCCAGCCACCGCGGCGGCTCCCGTGCACGAGCCGGACTACGTCATGACGCGCTTCGTGGTCCAGCGCTTCGGTGCCGACGGTGCGCTGCGCACGCAGATCGAGGGCGAGCGGGCCCGCCACTTTCCCGACGACGACACGCTCGAGATCGACCAGGCCCGCATCCGTGCCGTCGGCACCGACGGGACGGTGACCATTGCCACGGCCCGGCGGGCGCTGGCCAACGGCGACGGCAGCGAAGTGCAGCTGCTCGGCGACGCGCACGTCGTGCGGCCGGCAACCGGCAAGCAGGAGGCGGTCGAGTTCCGCGGCGAGTTCCTGCATGCCTTTCGCAACATCGAGCGCGTCCGCTCGCACCTGCCGGTCGTGATCACGCAAGGGGCCAGCGTGGTGCGCGCCCAGGGCATGGAGTACGACAACCTGGCGCGCGTGGTGGAGCTGAAGGGCCGCTCGAGCGCGACCTTCCTGACGCCACGGCGCAACGCCGGGGCGCCATGAGCGTGCAGGGCGGCCAGTGAGTGCGCGGCCGGAAGGCGGCCTCGTCTTCGTC
>NZ_JANODC010000380.1:0-1801 GCF_031412495.1 Rhizobacter sp.
GGCCAAGGAGGCGGGCCTGTTCAAGAAGCAGGGCCTCGACGTCAGCATCAAGAAGATCCCGCAGAAAGATCGCCACCTGGCCATCGCCTCGGGCGACATCCAATGCGCCGCCACCACGGTCGAGACCTGGGTGGTCTGGAACGCCAACGGCGTGGCGACGACGCAGATCTTCCAACTCGACAAGAGCTTCGGCGCCGACGGCATGGTCACCAAGCCGGGCATCACGAAGATCGCCGACCTCAAGGGCAAGACCGTGGCCGCCGATGCGCCCGGCACGGCCGGCTACTTCGGCCTGGCCTGGATCCTGAAGAAGAACGGCATGTCGGTGAAGGACGTGAAGGTGGTCAACATGGGCCCGCAGCCTGCCGCCAACGCGATGATCGCCGGCACCGACGGCATCGACGCCGCGATGACCTACGAGCCCTACCTGAGCGCGGTGCGTGCCAAGCCCGAGGCCGGCAAGATCATCGCCACCACGCTCGACTACCCGATGGTGATGGACACCTTCGGCTGCACGCCGACGTTCCTGGCCGAGAACCCGAAGGCAGCGCAGGGCCTGGCCAATGCTTACTTCGAAGCGCTCGACCTGATCAAGGCCGACCCGAAGAAGAGCTTCGAGACCATGGGTGCCGACGTCAAGCAAAGCGGCGAAGCCTTCGAGAAGAGCCAGGCCTACCTGCGTTGGCAAGACCGCGCGGCGAACCAGAAGTTCTTTGCCGGCGAGCATGCGGCGTTCAGCAAGGAAGCGGCCGAACTGTTGCTCGAAGTCGGCATCATCAAGCAGATCCCCGACCTGACGAAGCTGGCCGACACGCGCTTCATCAAATAGCGAGAAGCGGCGCCGTCGTGAAGCCTTTGACGCCGGTGGCACCGGGCACGCGCATCGTGCTCGGCGTCAGCTTCTTCGTGCTGTTTGTGGCCGTGTGGGCGGCGGCCACGTTCTCGGGCTTCGTCAGCAAGACCTTCCTGGCCGACCCGCTGCAGATGCTGCGCGGCGGCTACACGCTGCTGACCGAGATGGGCTTCGCCAAGGACATCGGCATGACGGTCTGGCGCGTGCTCGGCGGCTTCGTCATCGCCGCCGCACTCGCCGTGCCGCTGGGCGTGGCGATGGGCGCCTACAAACCGATCGAAGCCTTCTTCGAGCCCTTCGTGTCGTTCGCGCGCTACCTGCCGGCGAGCGCCTTCATTCCGCTGCTGATCCTGTGGGCCGGCATCGGCGAAGCGCAGAAGCTCTCGGTCATCTTCATCGGCAGCTTCTTCCAGCTGGTGCTGATGATCGCCGTGAGCGTGGGCAACACGCGCCGCGATCTGGTCGAGGCGGCGTACACGCTGGGCAGCAGCGACGCCAGCCTCGTCAAACGCGTGCTGATCCCCGGCGCCGCGCCCGAGATCGCCGAGATCCTGCGCATGGTGCTCGGCTGGGCCTGGACCTACGTGATCGTCGCCGAACTGATCGGCGCCTCCAGCGGCATCGGCCACATGATCACCGACAGCCAGGCGCTGCTCGCCACCGACCAGATCATCTTCGGCATCATCGTCATCGGCCTGATCGGCCTGGTCAGCGACATCGCATTCAAGGCGGCCAACCGGCGCTTCTTTCCGTGGGCGCAACTCGGAAAATGAGCCACCCCATCCTCTCGGTGCGCGGCGTCGAACGCCGCTTCGGCGCCACGTTGGCCTTGCAGGCCACCGACCTCGACGTGGCCGAGAACGACTTCGTCACCATCCTCGGCCCGAGCGGCTGCGGCAAGAGCACCTTGCTGCGCATCGTGGCCGGCCTCGACCACCCGACCGCCGG
>NZ_JANODC010000381.1:0-20132 GCF_031412495.1 Rhizobacter sp.
GTACCCGCCGCTGGAGGTGCTGGGGGGGGGTAACCCCCCTGCCGGCCCCCGCTTGGGCTAACGGGGCTGCCCCGCCGGCGGGGCCCGGGGGGCCCCCGCGCCCCCGGCCGGCTGGCTTCTTCTTAGTTGCGGTCGGCGCGCGCCGGCATCGTGCCGGACGTGTTGCCGCCGGTCGAGCCGCTGCCCATGCCGCTGGTCGAGCCGCTGCCCATGCCGGAAGTGGAGCCGGTGGTGCTGCCGCTGCCCGTGGTGGAGCCGCTGCCGGTCGTGCCCATGCCCGCATTCGTGCCGCTGCCCGTCGTCGAGCCGCTGCTGGTGGTCCCGGAGCCCATCGTCGAGCCGCTGCCGGTCGTCGAGCCGCTGCTCGTGCTTCCGGTCCCGGTGTTCGTGCCGCTCGTGCCCTGGCCCGACTGGCCCGAGGCGCCCGTGCTGCCCGTGGCGCCCGTGCTGCCCGCTGCGCCGGTGGAGCCTGCGCTCCCGGTCCCGGACGACTGCGCAATCGCGAGGCCCGCCGCGGCGGCGAGGGTGGCCGCTGCCGCGACCGAGGTGATTTTCGTTGCCAACTTCATGATGATCCTTTCGTTGCGAGGCCCTTCGGGCCGGAAGACTGCACTGCTCGGGGCTACGCGAGCCCGCCACAGTCACAGGGACTTCGGCAACCCGCGTACCCGCGAATCAGGGGCGGGTCGCGGGAAAGGATGCCGGCAGGGGCATGCCGCGCTGCTTCATCACCTCGCGGATGCGATCGGGATAGTCGCTGATGATTCCGTCGACACCCCAGCCGATGAGGCGGTCGGCATCGGCAGCGGTGTTGACGGTCCACGGCACGACCTTGAGGCCGAGCGACTGCGCCGTCTTCACGGTCTCGGAGGTCAGGCTGGCAAAGCTGGGGGCCCACGTCCTCCCGCCCGCGGCCTTGACCATGTGGCCGACGCTGGCGAAATCCTTGAGCTGCAGGCCCGCGGTCCAGGTGCCGCTTTCGAGGACGTCGCTGCGCGAGGTGAGGTAGACCGTCTCGATCGCCGGCTCGAGCTTCTGCAGCAGCTGCAGGGTGCGCCAGTCGAAGCTCTGGATCATCACGCGCCGCGTCATCCCGGCGTCGCGGATGACCGCCAGCAGGGCCCGCACGAAGGGCTCGGGCTCGACCGTTTCCTCGGGCCGGCTCGGGTTGATCTTGGTCTCGATGTCGAAGCGGACCGTGTCGGCGCCGAGCGCCTTGACGCGCTCGAACACGTCGGCCAGCCGCGGCAGGCGCTGCCCGTCGCGTGCCTGCTGCGTCGGCAGAAAGGGTCGCCCGTAGGTGCTCGCGGGATCGAGGCGGCCGACGTCGAAGGCCTGCAGCTCGGCGTAGGTCGAGTTCCGGATGAGCGGGCCACGCCCGGCGAGCCAGCGGCCCTGCGCGTCGCGAGTGAGGGCCGGGTTGAGGGCCGGGTCGTGCGAGACGATCACGACGCCGTCGGCGGTGACGGCGGCGTCCATCTCCAGCGTGGTGACGCCGATGGCGAGGGCGCGCTCGAAGGCGGCGATGGTGTTCTCCGGCGCCAAGCCGCGTGCGCCGCGGTGGCCCTGCAGGTCGAAGGCGCCCGCGGCGACAGGACCCAGGGCGAGCGCTGCCGCGAGCCAGAGCCGGGGAGCGCGGGCGCGGGAGAGGCGTGCGAGAAGGCAGGACATCGGAGCATTCTCACGAGCCGCTCCGGCGCGGTCAACGCGCCTGGGTTCGACCCGCGCGGCAGTCTGAAACAATGGCGGGATGACCTCGGCCGACCCCCAGGCGATCGTCGCGCACATGGGCACGCTGGCGCGCGCGGCCAGCCGCCGCCTCGCCGCTTCGCCGGTGGCCGCGCGAAATCGCGCGCTGCGCGCGCTGGCCCGGCGCCTGCGGGACTCGGGCGATGCCCTGGCCGCGGCCAACCGGCTCGACATCGATGCGGCCCGAACGGCCGGCCTCGCCGCGCCGCTGCTCGATCGGCTGCGGCACGACACGGCCGGCATCGAGACGGTGGCGCAGGGCTGCGAGCAGATCGCCGCCATGCCCGATCCGATCGGCGCCATCAGCGACCTGCGCGAGCAGCCGAGCGGCATCCAGGTCGGCCGCATGCGCGTCCCGCTCGGCGTCTTCGCCATGATCTACGAGAGCCGGCCCAACGTGACGATCGAGGCCGCCTCGCTGGCCATCAAGAGCGGCAACGCCTGCATTCTGCGCGGCGGCTCGGAAGCGCTGCAGTCCAACCTCGCCCTGGCTGCGCTGGTGCAGGCCGCGCTCGAGGAGGCCGGCCTGCCGTTGGACGCGGTGCAGCTGGTGCCGACCACCGACCGCGCCGTCGTCGGCCACCTGATCGCGTCGCCGGAAGCGATCGACGTCATCATCCCGCGCGGCGGCAAGGGCCTGATCGAGCGCATCTCGCGCGAGGCCACGGTACCGGTGATCAAGCACCTCGACGGCAACTGCCATGTCTACGTCGACGCGCCGGCCGACCTCGGCATGGCCCTGGCCGTCGTCGACAACGCCAAGACGCAGAAGCTGAGCCCGTGCAACGCCGCCGAGTCGCTGCTCGTGCACGAGGCCGTGGCCGCCGAATTCCTGCCCGCGATCGGCGCGGTGTTCGCGGCCAAGGGCATTGAGATGCGCTGCGACGCGGCGGCGCTGGCCCTGCTCGCCGCCGTGCCCGGCGCGCGCGTCGTGGCGGCGAGCGAGGCGGACTGGGCCGAGGAATACCTCGCCGCCATCATCAGCGTCAAGGTCGTCGGCTCCCTCGACGAGGCGATCGAGCACATCAACCGCCACGGCTCGCACCACACCGACGCGATCGTCGGCAGCGACCACGGCCACGCGATGCGCTTCCTGCGCGAGGTCGACTCGGCGAGCGTCATGGTCAACGCGTCGACGCGCTTCGCCGACGGCTTCGAGTACGGCCTCGGTGCCGAGATCGGCATCTCGACCGACAAGCTGCACGCGCGCGGACCGGTCGGCCTCGAGGGCCTGACCTCGCAGAAGTGGATCGTCCTCGGCCACGGAGAGCTGCGTGGCGACTGACCCGCGCCGCGCCCTGGTCCTCTTTTCCGGCGGCCAGGACTCGACCACCTGCCTGGCCTACGCGCTCGATCGCTACGCCCACGTCGAGACCATCGGCTTCGCCTACGGCCAGCGCCATGCCGTCGAGCTGGAATGCCGCGTCGAGGTGCGCGAGCGGCTGGGCCAGACCTTCCCGCGCTGGGCCAAGCGCCTCGGCAGCGACCACCTCCTCGACCTCTCGCTGCTCGGCCAGCTCGCCGACACGGCGCTCACCAGCGAGCGCGAGATCGAGATGAACGCGGGCGGGCTGCCGAACACCTTCGTGCCGGGCCGCAACCTCCTGTTCTTCACCTTCGCCGCGATCGTCGCCGACCGGCGCAAGCTCTCGGTGCTGATCGGCGGCATGTGCGAGACCGACTTCTCGGGCTACCCGGACTGCCGCGACAACGCCCTGAAGGCGCTGCAGGTCGCGATCAGCCTCGGCATGGACACGCCGATGACGATCGACACGCCGTTGATGTGGCTCGATAAGGCCGGCACCTGGGCGATGGGCGAGCGCCTCGGCGGCGAGCCGCTGATCGACCTCGTCGTCGAGCACTCGCACTCGTGCTACGTCGGCGACCGCGAGCACCACCACGCGTGGGGTTACGGCTGCGGCCTCTGCCCGGCCTGCGACCTGCGCCGCAAGGGCTATGAGACCTGGCTGGCGAGCTAGGTCGCGGCCGTCGGGTCGACGGGCCGTGGCGTGACCACGACCCAGGCCACCCTGCTCGTCGTCGCCGCGATCCTGGCCTTCTGGATCGTCGGCGCCTACAACCGGATGGTGCGCCTGCGGACAGCCCTCGTGGAGCGATTCGCGAACGTCGACGAGCGCTACCGGCAGCGCCACGCCTTGCTCGAGACCCAGGTCGAGATGCTCGCTGCTGCGCTCGCATCCGCGGGGCCGCGCCTCGACGCCCTGCGCGCCGCCTGCCGGCAGGCCGACGCGGCGCGCGAACACGCCCGTACCCGCCCCGGCGCCGCCAACGCCATCACCAGCCTGCGCGTCGCCGACGAGATCCTCGCCGATGCCCGGGCCCGCCTGCCGGTCCAGGCGATCCCGGGCGTCGACCTGCCCGGCCTGAACAGCGAGCTGGCGCTCGTCGACACCGGGCTGACCTTCGCCCGTGTCGAATTCAATGCCGCGGTCGCCGCCTACAACGAGGCGGTCGGCCAGTTCCCGACCGTGCTCCTGGCCCGGCTCTTCGGCTTTCGCGCCGCGGCGCCGTTCTGACGGGGGCGGCCAGGATGCACGACGCGCACGCCGCTGCCCTCGCCGACCCGGCCGCCCCGGAGCGCGAAGCCGGCGACCGGTTGTCGCGCGTGCACGGCGTCGCCGAGCTGCACGCCGCCATCCTGGCCCTGCTCCTGCCTGCACAGAGCCGGCGGCCGGTGCGTGCCTGGCGCCTCGAGATCGGGACGGCGAGCGATGCCGAGGCGCTGCGCCTGCACGCGTCGAGGCTCTCCCCGGCGACGCGCCTGCCATGGCTCGAGCGCCTGCTGGCGCGGGCGGCGCGGCAACCGCTCGCCGTGCGCCAGCAGCTGTTGCAGTCGGCACGCCGGATCATGGGTGCGCGCGGCGTTGCCCGGCCCATCGACCGCCTGCACTGGATGCTGATGCGGCGGGCGCTCGGCGGGCCGCCGACCATCCTGCCGCGCACCGAGTCCAGCGTCGAAGTCGCCGAGTGGCTCGAGTCCGACGTGTTCGCGGTCGCGACCTACAGCGCCTTCCTCTCGCGCATGGTCCCCGGCGAAGCTTGCGACGACGACCGGGCCGATGCCTGGTACGTGGCGGCCATGGCCGCCTGGCAGCCGTTCGCAAACATCCCGGACTGGTCGATCACGCCGAGCGAGGCGATGCTCGAGGCCCTCGGTCGCCTGCAGACGCTCTCGTGGATGCAGCGCCCGGTCGTCATCCGCAACTGGATCGTCTCCACCCTGAAGCACGGCGCCGGCACGGGTTTCACGCCCTGCGGCGGGGACGCCCTGCGCATGACCTGCGCCTTGCTCGACTCGCCCCAGCCGCCCGAGCTGGCGCGACACTTCGCCACCCTCGCCGAGGACACCCAGAGCGCCGCATGAACGACACCCGAGTTCCCCTGGAGGACGCCTCGCCCGGCATGACGTCCGACGAGAGTGCGGCCGAAGCGCAGCGCGTGTTGCTGCACATGCCGGTCGACATCCGCAGCGTCTCGCTGGCGCTGCTCGCGGTGCTGGCGAGCCTGTTCGCACTGCACTGGGCCAAAGCGGTGATCGTGCCGATCCTGCTCGGCGTGATGTTCAGCTACGCGCTGGCGCCGACCGTCGACCTGCTGCAGCGCTGGCGCCTGCCCCGCCCGATCGGCGCCGCCATCGTCAGCATCGGCGTCGTCGCCCTGATGGGCTGGGGCGTGTACTCGCTCGCCGACGATGCCGACGCGCTGATCGCGACGCTGCCGGAGGTGGCCCAGAAGGCGCGCCGGGCAATCCTGGAAAAGCGCACCGCCAAGCCGTCGGCGATCGACAAGGTCCAGCAGGCGGCGAACGAACTCGAGAAGGTGGCGACCGGCGGCAACAACGCGCCGGCGGCGAGGACGGCGCCGCCGCCGCCGCCGGCGCCCCGCCTGAACGTCGCCGACATCCTGTGGACCAGCACGATCGGCCTGATCGGCTTCCTCGGCCAGGCGACGGTGGTGTTCTTCATCACCTTGTTCCTGCTCGCCTCCGGCGACACCTTCCGGCGCAAGATGGTCAAGCTCGCCGGGCCGCGGCTCAGCCAGAAGAAGGTCACGGTGCAGGCGCTCGACGAGATCAGCGCCCACATCCAGCGCTTCCTGTTCGTGCAGCTGGCGACGAGCGCGGTCGTCGGCGTGGCCACGGGCGTGGCCTTCTACCTGATCGGCCTCAATCACGCCGCGGTCTGGGGCATTGCCGCCGGGGTCACCAACCTCATTCCCTACCTCGGCGCCGTCATCGTCGGCGCGGGTGCGTCCGTCGTCGGCTTCATGCAGTTCGACGCCATCGACATGGGCCTGTACGTCGGCGCCGTCTCGTTCGCGATCCATGCCGTGGTCGGCAATGTCCTCACGCCGTGGTGGACGGGTCGCAGCAGCCGCATGAACCCGTTCGGCGTCTTCGTCGGCGTGCTCGCCTTCGGCTGGCTGTGGGGCGTCTGGGGCCTGCTGCTCGGCACGCCCATTCTGATGGCGGTGAAGACGATCTGCGACCGCATCGACTCCCTCAAGCCGATCGGCGAGTTCCTCGGCGCCTGAGCGCGCCGGGCGGGCCCCGGTTCAACTGCTGAGCTGGTTCTCGACGATCCGGTTCTTGCCGGATTGCTTGGCGCGGAGCATGGCCCGATCGGCCTGTGCCAGCAGCTCCGGCAGGGAGCCGCCGGCCCTGAACAGCGAGACCCCGACGCTGCAGCCGATGCCCTCTCCGATCGCGGCCACGGCCTCGACGACGCGTTCCGCCATGCTTCTCGTGAGGCCGGCGACGTGGGCAGCGGGCGCCTGCACGCAGATCACGAACTCGTCGCCGCCCCAGCGTCCGGCAATGTCGTTGGCGCGGACGACGCTGCGGATCGCCGCCGCCACCTTCTGGAGCACGAGGTCCCCGGCATCGTGCCCGAGGCGGTCTGGTCCAGCACGGCTGCGGTCCAGTCCGGAGGCCATTCCTGGTCGTTGAGTCGCGCGTTCAGGGTCCGCAGGTCGATCGACAGACGCAGGACCAGCCGGGGCGACTGCGGGTCCGGCACCGGAACCGCCATGCCGATCAGGAAGCGCTTGCTCCACGGCCCCTTGAGGAGGGGCGAGAGGACGAAGGGCGCGGTGCCGTCGAACAGGGGCTGCTGGAACTCGGCGCCGGGCGCCGCGGGAAGGGGCGTGCCGTAGGGCAGGGCCGTGACGAACGGCTGGAAGCCGTCGCGATCGCTCAGGCTATCGAATCGATGCGCGCATCGGTGCGCCGTACCACCCGGGTAATGAACTCGTAGAACGCCGGCAGGTCGTTGCGTCGCAGGGTCTCGGCCTGCGCCAGGGCGGACAGCTCGATGCGCAGGCTCTCGATCTCGCGCCCAAGCGCGGTCGCGGCGACCTTGGCACGGGCTTCCATGCTGGCGCGTCCCTTGGCCTGCTCGTCCGTGATCTGGTGATAGACCAGGAGCGTGGAAAAGGCCAGCGGCGGAAGCGACGCCATGAGGCTCACGATGATGAGCCAGCCCGAGATGCTGAGGCGCGGGTGGAGAAGGCGGGTGAGGCGCAATGCGAGGCGAAGACGGACCGGGCGCTGCACGCGATCGGCGTGCCGGATGCTCCCATCTATCGGCCTTCGAGGCCGTCAGGACGACGCCGTCTTTCGAACCGCGGCGGCAATCCGCCACGCTGGTCGAGACTTTGCACGCTCATGGCCGAGGCGGCCGCTCCTCGGCGAGGCGCTCGCGGTCCCGGCGGGGCTCAGAAGGTGCGCCGATGCTCCAGCGCCGGCAGCTGCGTCCGCACCGACGCGATGCGCTCGCCGCTCAGCTCCGCGGTGACGACGCCCTCGCCGTCGTCGCGGCGGATGGCGACGACCTCGCCCCACGGGTCGATGACCAGGCTGTGCCCGAAGGTGCGCCGGCCGTTCTCGTGCGTGCCGCCTTGCGCCGCGGCGACGACGTAGCACTGGTTCTCGATGGCGCGGGCGCGCAGCAGCACCTCCCAGTGCGCGGCCCCCGTCGTGGCGGTGAATGCCGAGGGCACGCAGAGCAGGTCGCAGGGCGGCTGCATCAGGGCGCGGTAGAGCTCGGGAAAGCGCAGGTCGTAGCAGACGCTGAGGCCGACCCGGTGCCCGTCGGCATCGAAGCTCGCCGGCGCGCTGCCGGCCTGCAGGGTGCGGCCTTCGTCGTACGCCTCGCGGCCGTTGTCGTAGCGGAAGAGGTGGATCTTGTCGTAGCGGGCCACCGCGACGCCCTCGGGCGAGAAAACCAGGTTGGCGTTCATGGCGCGGGGGTCGGCGTCGCCCGCGCCGCTTCGGCCGTCGCTGCGCAGCGGCAAGGTGCCGCCGACCAGCCACAGCCGATGCTCGCGCGCCGTCTCGGCCAGCATGCGCTGGATCGGCCCGTCGCCGGGCGCCTCGACGATCGCCAGCTTGTCGCGGTCGCTGCGGCCCATGAAGCAGAAGTACTCGGGCAGCACGGCGAGCCGGGCGCCGTCGCGCGCGGCCTGCGCCACCAGGCGGCGTGCGGTGTCGCAGTTCGCCTCGACGCTGGTCGTCGACACCATCTGGATCGCGGCGATCTTCATGCGGTCCTCACCGGGGGGTGGCAGGGGCCGGCTCGGCCGGTGCGGCGGGTGTCGAAGGCGTTTCCGCGGCGAGGGCCGCGTCGCCGAGCTTGCTGCGGGCGACGCGCTCGACCTTCGGATCGTCCCACGGCCCGGTGATGTGGAATTCTCGGGTGCTCGCGGCCATCAGCGGCTTGCGCAGGAAGTACTGGGCCAGGAAGGTGCCGAGGCCGACGGCCGGGTTGATCACGGCATAGGCCAGCGACGCGGTGCCGGCGTTGATCTCGGGAACGACGACGACGCGCAGGTCCTCGGTCTCCTTGACCAGGTCGGCGCTGCCTTCCATCAGCACCGCCGCGGCCGCGCCGCGCATGCGCAGGTTGTTGGTCGAGGCCAAGCCGCCGCCGATGCGGATGTCGCCGACCACGTTGTCGAAGGCGAAGCCTTCCTCGAACAGGTCGCGGAAATCGAACATCAGCCGCCGCGGCAGCGACTGCAGGGTGAACACGCCGAGCAGTCGGGCCGCCCCGGCGCTCGCCTTCAGGAACTGGCCGGCGTCGATGGCCAGCCGGACCTGCCCGGTCATGCGGGCGAGGTCCGGCGAGAGCGGCGAGCCGACCCAGGCCAGGTCCCCGGAGAGCGTGCCCTTGCCGCCGCGGACGACCCGGCCCATGCCGAGGCGCTCGAGGTAGGCGCCGCTGTCGGCGAGAGCGAGGTTGAAGTTCATGGTCGCGCGGCGCGGCGCAGCGGGCCCCGAGCCGCTCGCGCCCCAGCTGCCGGTCGCGCTCAGGCGCGCCTCGGGCGTCACCAGGTTCAGCTTCGCGAGCTGCCATTCGCGCGGGCCGTCGCGCGCCGCGGCGGCGCGGTTGACGGCCTCGATCTCGAGGCGGCCGAGGCGCTTGCCGCGCAGCTCGAAGTCCTCGACGACGATGTCGAGCGCCGGGATGCTGGCCGGCTGCTCGTCGAGCAGGGTCTCGACCCGGTCGGCATCGGTCTTCGGCAGGCTGAGCCGGGCCAGCCGCGCGTAGACGCCGCCGGCACCGGCGCCGCGCCGCGCCGGCCGGTACTCGACGTAGCCGGCCAGCTCGTCGGCTTCGACGTTGGCGCGCCACAGGCCCGCCTGCTGCGACAGCCCGGCGGTGACGTTGCGCAGGTGCCGCGAGCCCGTGTCGAGATCGCCGACGCGCAAGGCCACCGAGTCGGGGATGTAGCCCTCGCCGCCGGAGGCGTCGAAGACCAGCGGCGCCGCCGGCGCACCGGGCGCGGGTCGCGGCCCGGTGCCCTGCAGGCGGTCGAGCACCGCTTCCCAGGCGGCGACGTCCAGCTGCTTCAGCGTCACGGTGGCGGTGGTCCCGGCCTGCGGCAGGGCCAGGCCTTCGATCGTCCCTGGCAGCGGCGGATCGTTCGGTCGCGCAACGCCGGCCGGCCGCGGCTCGCTGATGCGGATCGCGCCGCGCACCACGCGCGCCGTGTCGCCGCTCTGCTCGCGCACGAAGTGGGCCTGCACCGCGCCGCCGAGGTCGACGCGCAGGACGTCGCGGTTCGGCCGCGCCGCCTCGGCACCGGCGCCGCCGGCCGCACCGGCGTCTTCCGGACCGTTGTAAAGGCGCAGCACGAACGGTGCCGCGGCGCCCTTGCCGACCGGCTGCGGCAGGTCGATGGCAAGCCCGACCAGGTCGCTTGTCACGTCGATCTGCGGCCGCCCGCCGATGAAGGCGAGGCTGGCGCGGTAGCCGGCCTGCCCCGAGAGAGTCGACGCCAGCCGGGCCAGGGAGCCGAGCTCCGGCGCCTGGCGCAGCGCCTCGGCCGTGAAGGTGCCCTGGCCGCTGAAGCGATGCACGTCCCGGCCGCCCGGCTGCGCCACCGAACCGCCGGCGAACGCCACCTCGCCGCCCAGCAGGCGCGCCGCGGCCTGGCTTACGGCGAAGCCTTGCTGCGTGAAGTCGACGCGGGCCCGGGCCGCCCCGAGCAGCGGCGTGTCGGGCGTGATGCGGACGTCGCTGCCGGCGAACTGCAGGCTGCCCTTGACCTGCGTGTCGTCGAGCCTGGCCAGGGGAATCGACAGGGCCAGGCGCAGGTCGGCCGGGCCGGTGGCGGTGGCGCCGGCCAGGGCCTGGCCGGTCCAGCCGCCGATCGGTGTCGCGTTGACGAAGCGGAGCATCTCGACCAGAGGCCCGCGCGCCGCGCCGTCGATGTCGAGCCGCGCCGCTTCGCCGAGATCGGCGATGCGGCCGTGGATCCCCTTCCACTCGGCGCCGCCGAGCCGGGCACTGGCGTTGAGAATTTCAAGCGACGAGCGGTTGACGACCAGCTCGCCGCTGACGGCGGTCAGCGGCGGCCAGGCCGGATCTTTCCGCGTCGCCGGACGCCCCGGCCCGCCCGGCACCAGATCGCCAGGCACGTAGGCGAACACCGCATCCTCAATCTTGGCGGCGACGCGGAACTCGCCGTCGCGCGCCGTCCTGGCGTCGTGGAACGGGAAATCCCAGAGGTCGCCGCGGACCCGGAACACGGCACTGCGGATCGTTCCCGAGCGGACGGCTCCGTCGACGTAAGAGCGCACCCCCTCGGGCAGGCCGAGCGGCAGGTAGCGGGCGGTGCGCACGCCCCGGGCGTTGGCGAGCAGGCCGTCGAGCTCCAGCTCGCCGGGGTAGCGGCCGCCCCGCGCCGCGCCGCTGCCGCGCCCGGTGCGCCAGGTCGCGCTCAGCTGGCCCTCGGCGTCGCGGTTGGCGAAGGTCACGCCGGCGGCCTTGACGGTGATCTGCGGCGGCTGGCCCGCCGGCGCCGGATCGATCTTCCAGGCCAGCTTGGCATCGAAGCGGTCGAGCGGCAGCTCGCGCTCGGCGAACATGCCGGGCAGGTCGAGCAACCCGCCGGCGATGCCGATCCGTGCTTCGCCGCCGGCTTCGCTGGCGTCGAGCTGGACCGTCGCGTTCGTCAGCCCCGGCCGGCCGATGCCATCGCGCTGCGCCGCGGGCCGGGCGACGAGCGAGAGGCCGCTGAGCAGGCCCTTGACGCGGTAGTGGGTCGGTGCGTCGAGCGGTCCGTCCCAGCGCGTGCTCAGCTTGGTGATCACGCCCTGCGGCCGGAGGTCGGCGAGGAGCTTGTTCACCGCCGCGCCGAGCGGCACGTGCAGGGCGATGTCGGCCATCAGGCCGACGTCGAGGCGGTCGGCGTCGAACTCGCCGGCGCGGACCTCGCCGTCGGCGCCGCGCCGCCAAGCGATGTCGAGGTCGCCGCGCGGCCAGCGCACGCCGTTGCCGGTGAGAAAGCCGAAGCGGCGGACGGCAACGGCGATGCGATCGTCCTTCCGCTGGCCCATGATCCGGCCTTCGATCTGCTCGAAGGCGAGCGGGTCGACGCTGGGGTGCAGGCGGAGGGTGACGGCGCGCAGCGCGACATCGACCGTCGCCGCGGTCGGTTGCCCCTCGTGGACGTCGAACCAGCCGCGCACGGCGCCGTCGCCTTCGCTCAGCTCGAACGGCAGGGTGACGTGGCGGCGCAGCTCGCCGACGTCGGCCCGCGGCAGGTCGACATAGGCGCTGCCGCTCCAGCGCCGCCAGTCGCCGCGGCCGGCGAACAGCGGCTGCGTGAACAGGCCGCGCAGGGTGAAGCGATCGCCCCAGCCCGGCGGCGGCGTTGCGTCGAGGCGCAACGCATGCTGGCGCAGGCCGTTGCGCACCACGAGGTCGACGTTGCCGAGGACCAGGGGCGGCGCCTGCCGCGCTTCGTCGATCCAGCGCACCGTGCCGCCGCGGACCACGAACTCGTGCTGCTTGAAGAACCAGTCGACGGCGGCATCGTCTTCGGCGCCGACCGTGCTGCTGCCGAAGTCGAGCCCGGCCACGCGCAGGTGACCGTTCGCGTCCCGACGCACGTCGACGGTCGGGCCGTCGATCAGCAGCTGCGAGAACCGCGGCTCGAGGGCGAGCAGCGAGCGCACCGACAAGGCGGCATAGACGCGCGGCAAGGCGAGGGCGACGCGCTGCTCCGTATCGAGCACCTGGACGTCGCGCAGCTCGAAGGCTGGAACCCAGCGGCTCGACGGCACGACGATGGCGCCGATGCGGATCGGCGCGCCGAGCATGCGGCTCGCGCGTGCCTCGATGGCCGGGCGCCACTCTTCGATGTGCGGCAGAATGAGCCAGTGAAGTGAGAGCCAACCCACGAACAGCAGACTGCCCGCCGTGCCGAGCCCCCAGAGAAGGGTGCGGGTCACCCATCGCAGGACCGGGAAGCGTCGGCGCCGGGCGACCGGACGCTGTGCCCGTTCAGCAGCGTCGAGAGGGGGATTCGCAGACATGAAGACAGCGTGGCGCCAACGGGCTCGGCGTGAGGGTTGCGGGCTGCACCGCTCCTCGCGTTGGAACGCGCGGCGCGGTCAGCATCGACGCCTCGCGCCGGTCGAATCACTCTAGCACAGACCTCGCGAGACGATGGGTCCGCAAAGCACGGTCGCCCCACTCGCGAAAGGCCCTGGCGCCGGTCCCGGCGCCCGGCACGGTGCGGCCGCCCAGGCCACGCACAGCCGCTTCGTGCAGCGCATCCGGCGCCGCTACGCCGACGATCTCGCCGCCCTGCCGGCCGGGCTGCCCGGCCGCGACGGCATCGTCGCTCTCATCGGCAGACTGCAGGCCGGCGGGCGGCCGCTGGCGAGCGCCTTGCGCGTCGGCCGCCAGCTGGTGCTGGAGCGCCTCGCGGTGCTCGACGTCGAGCACGCTGCGAGCCTCGACGACATCACCCGGGGCATGACCGACCTCGCCGAGGCCACGCTCGAGCTGGCTCTGGCCCACGTCCTCGCCGCGCAGGACGTGCGCTTCGGCGTGCCGCGCGACGCGAGCGGCCGGCGCATCGAGTTCTGGATCATCGGCATGGGCAAGCTCGGCGCTCGCGAGCTGAACGTGTCGTCGGACATCGACCTCGTCTACCTGTACGAGGCGGACGGCCGCACCGACGGCGAGACCGCCACCAGCGCCCACGAGTACTTCTCGCACGTCGCGCGCGGCCTGTACGCGCTGATCGGCGAGGTCACCGAGGACGGCTTCGTCTTCCGCGTCGACCTGGCCCTTCGCCCGGACGGCAACTCCGGGCCGCCCGTGACCAGCCTGGCCATGCTCGAAGACTACCTGCAGGCGCACGGCCGCGAGTGGGAGCGCTTCGCGTGGCTGAAGAGCCGCGTCGTCGCACCGCGTGCCAGCATCGAGAACGGGCGCGCCCTGGCCCTGCGTTCGCTGGTCACCGCCTTCGTCTACCGCCGCTATCTCGACTACGGCGTCTTCGAGGGCCTGCGCCAGCTGCACGCCAAGGTGCGCGACGAGGCGCAGCGGCGCGCCGCAGGAAGGCCGGAGCGCGCCAACGACGTCAAGCTGTCGCGCGGCGGCATCCGCGAGATCGAGTTCATCGTCCAGCTGCTGCTCGTCGTGCGCGGCGGCCAGTTCCCCGAGATCCGCACCCGCTCGACCCTGAAGGCGCTCGACAAGCTGGTCGCCGGCGGCCTGATGAAGCGCGCCGCCGGGGCACGCCTGAGCGACGCCTACACGCTGCTGCGCCGCGTCGAGCACCGCATCCAGTACCTCGACGACCAGCAGACCCACGTCCTGCCGACCGAAGACGCCGACCTCGACTGGATCGCGCGCAGCCTCGGCCACGGCGGCGAGGACGGCACGGCGCAGTTCCTCGACCTGCTCTGCACGGCGCGCGAGTGCGTCGCGGTCGAGTTCGACGAGCTGCTGCACGACGGGCGCGCCCCGGTCGGCAACGGCGGTTGCCGCACCTGCGGCCCGGCGCCGCTGCCGGTCGACAGCGAGGAATTCCTCGCCCACCTGCCGGCCGAGCTGGCGGCGCGCGTCCGGCCGCTCTGCGCGCAGCCGAAGATCAGGCTGCTGCGCGACGACAGCAAGATCCGCCTAGGCCGGCTCGTCTCACGCGCGGTGCAGGCCGTGGACGAGGGGCGCTGCACGCCAGCGGCGGCGATCCTCTTCGTGGACTGGATCGAGCCGCTCTTGCGCCGCGAGAGCTACCTGGCCCTGCTCGCCGAGCGCCCCGAGGTGCAGAACCGGCTGCTGCGCCTGCTCGGCCTGGCCCGCTGGCCGATGCGCTACCTGATGCTGCATCCGGGCGTGATCGACGAGCTGGCCGACGAACGCCTGATGCACAGCCGCTTCGACGCCGAGGCCTACAAGCGCGAGCTCGAGGAGCGCCACGCCGGCTGGACGCGCTCCAGCCAGGCCGAGGAGGAGCTGCTGCTCGACACCCTGCGCCGGGCCCACCACGCCGAGGTCTTCCGCACGCTGGTCCGCGACGTCGAGGGCCACATCACGGTCGAGGAGGTCGCCGACGACCTGTCCGCGCTCGCCGACGCGACGCTCTGCTGCGCCCTGCGCTGGGCCTGGCGGCACCTGAAGGTGGCGCATCGCGACGAGCCGCAGCTGGCGGTCATCGCCTACGGCAAGCTCGGCGGCAAGGAGCTGGGCTACGGCAGCGATCTCGACGTCGTCTTCGTGCACGACGATCCGGAGCTCGACTCCGACCGGGCCGCCGAGATCTACGGCGCCTTCGTGCGCAAGCTCATCGCCTGGCTGACGATGCGCACGGCCGCCGGCGAGCTGTTCGACATCGACACGGCGCTGCGGCCGAACGGCAATTCCGGCCTGCTCGTCACCTCGATGGCCTCGTTCGAGAACTACCAGACGGGCCGAGGCAGCAACACCGCCTGGACCTGGGAGCACCAGGCACTGACGCGGGCCCGCTGGTGCGCCGGCATCGACCGCGTGGCCCCGAAGTTCGAGGCGGTGCGCCGCGCCGTGCTGGCGGCGCCGCGCGACCTGGCGGCGCTGCTCGGCGAGGTGCGGGCGATGCGCGCGAAGGTCCGTGCCGCGCACCCGGTGAAGGCCGGTCGATTCGACGTCAAGCACAGCCCGGGCGGGATGATGGACGTCGAGTTCGCGGTGCAGGCCCTGGTCCTGGGTCACGGCCATTCGCGCCCCGAACTGCTCGACGACGTCGGCAACATCGCGCTGCTGCGCCGGGCCGAGGACGCGGCGCTGCTGCCGGCCGGCGTCGGCAGCGCCGCCGCCGACGCCTACCGTGACCTGCGCCGGGCCCAGCACCGGGCCCGCCTCGACGAACAGCCGACGCAGATCGAGCCGGCGGCGATGGCCGAGCAGAGCGAGGCCGTCGAGGCGCTCTGGCGTGCGGTCTTCGACTGACCGGGGCGTCGCCTGGGTCGGTCTCGCCGCGCTGCTCGCCGCCGGCGCCTGTCTGGTCTCGTTCTGCCCCGCGGGTGCCCTGGACTGGCAGCCGGCGCTCGCCTGGCGCGAGCCGTGGCGGGCCTGGACCGCGGCGCTGGTCCACCTCAGCCCGCTGCACCTCGCCGCCAACCTCGCGGGCGCGGCCCTGGTCGCCGCGTTCGGATGGGCAGCGAGGCTGCCGCGAAGCAGCGCCGCTGCTTGGGCCGTGGCGTGGCCGCTGACGCAGCTCGGCCTGCTCACCCAGCCCGACTTGCTGCACTACGGCGGCCTGTCCGGCGTCCTGCATGCGGGCGTTGCCGTGGCGGCGCTGTTCCTGGTAGCGCACGGGCGCGGACCGCGTCGGCTCGTCGGCATCGCCACCCTCGCCGTACTCATCGGCAAGGTCGTCGCCGAAGCGCCCTGGGGCGAGGTGCTGCGCCATCCGGCCGGGTGGGACATCGCCGTCGCCCCGGCAGCGCACGCGAGCGGGCTGCTCGCCGGCCTTGCCACCGCGGCGGCAGCGGCGCTGATGCGTGCCGCCGCGCCCGGCCGCGATGCCGCATCCTCGTAGCATCAGCCGATGCCTCAACGCAGAGCCCGTCTCGACGTCCTCGCCAGCTCGCTGCTCGTCTTCTGCTGCTTCCTCTGGGGCCTGAACCAGGTCGCGGCCAAGGCGGCGATGCCCGAGGTCCCGGCGCTCTGGCAGGCAACGGCGCGCTCCGTCGGCGCGACGCTGCTCGTCTGGCTCTGGTCGCGGCAGCGCGGCATCGCGCTCTTCGCGCGTGACGGCACGCTGCGCGCCGGCATCGCCGCCGGAAGCCTCTTCGCCGCCGAGTTCTTCTGCATTTTCGTCGGTCTGCAGTACACGACGGCCTCGCGCATGGTCGTCTTCATCTACATCTCGCCCTTCGTCGTCGCCCTCGGTATGCCACTCATCGCGCGCTCCGAGAAGCTCACCGTGCTGCAGGGCGCCGGGCTCCTGCTCGCCTTCGCCGGCGTCGCATCGGCTTTCGCGGAAGGCTTCTCGAGCCCGGCCGCGGGCCCGCGCCAATGGCTGGGCGACGGCCTCGGCGTCCTCGCCGGCGTGCTCTGGGGTGCGACTACGCTGGCCATCCGCGGCTCGTCGCTGAGCCAGGCCTCGGCCGAGAAGACCCTTTTCTATCAGCTGGGCATCTCGGGCGCGATGCTCCTGGTGGCCGCGCTCGTCGGCGCCGGGCCGCTGCCGACTGCGCTGTCGCCGCTGGCCTGGGGCTCGCTGGCGTTCCAGATCGTCGTCGTCAGCTTCGCCAGCTACCTGCTCTGGTTCTGGCTCATCCGGCACTACCCGGCGACGCCGCTGGCCTCGTTCACGATGCTGACGCCGATCTTCGGCCTGCTGCTCGGCGCCTGGCTGCTGGCCGAGCCGGTGACGGCCCGGCTGCTGTTCGCGCTGGCGACGGTCGCCGCCGGCATCTACCTGGTGAACCGAACGCGCTGAACGGGATACGCGCGATCGCCGCGCCGCGCCGGCTGCCGACTCAGCGGCGGATGCGATCGACGAGTGCGGTCGTCGAGTAGCCATCCAGAAAGGGCAGGGCCCGCGCCTCGCCGCCCCAGCCGCGCACCAGCGATGTCTCGGCCAGCGACTCGATGTCGTAGTCGCCGCCCTTGACGTAGAGGTCGGGACGGACGAGCTTCATCAGCTCGACCGGGGTCGGCTCGTCGAACAGCGTCACCAGGCCGACGCTCGCCAGCGCTGCGAGGACGCAGGCGCGGTCGCCCTCGCTGTTGAGCGGCCGGTCCGGCGCCTTGCCGAGGGCGCGCGCCGAGGCATCGCTGTTGAGCCCGAGCACGAGGCTCGCGCCCAGAGCCCTCGCCTGCGCCAGGTAGGTCACGTGGCCGCGGTGGAGGATGTCGAACACGCCGTTCGTGAACACCAGCGGCCGAGGCAGGTCGGCCAGGCGGGGCAGCAGCTCCGCGCGGGGGCAGAGCTTGGCGACGAAGTCGGGCAGCACCGGCCGATTGTCGCGCCCGGCGTCATCCATCTGCACCTGGAGCTCGTGGCGCGGGTAGCTCTGCCCGCAGGCGCCCTTCGGCGGCACAGTCAGCGGAGGCACGATGGCGAGGGTGCGCGGCACGCTGGAGAACAACATCGCCGGCGCCGCTTCCTTTCCGTGGCCCCCGACCAGGGACAGCGGCCCAGGCGGCGCAGTCGGCCTGGCTGGATCTGCGGCCTCGACCTGCTCAGCGCAGGCGGCGTGCCCTGGCAGGACTGGACAAGGCTCGTCGGCGAACGCCGAGCGCGCGCCAGGCCTCCGACGACCGGAAGGCGGCGTCGCGGCCGATGGCGAGGGCTGAACCGGCCTCAGGCCGCGCCGGACGAGCCCGGCACCGGCCCGCTCACGCTCCCGGCAGCTCCCGCCGCCAGGGAGGCTGCCGCGGTGACCCGGGCCGTGACCTCCTTGCGGTAACGGTTCAGCTCCTGGACGCTGGCGAAGCTGCGCTCGAGCAGCAGGCTCAGGTTGTGCAGGATGCGGTCGACGACCTTGTTTTCCCAGACCGCGTCGAACTGGATCTGGGTGTCGAGCCAGGCTTCCAGCCACTTCGGGTCGGGCAACCGGCTCTGGATCGTGTCGCGCGGGAACAGGGCGGTGTTCACGTGCAGGTTGGTCGGGTGCAGCGCCTGGGCGGTGCGCCGGGCACTGGCCATCAGGACGCCGACCTTGGCGAAGGCCGCCCGGGCTTCGTCACCGAACCGGGTCATGGCCTTCTTCATGTAGCGCAGGTACGCGCCGCCGTGCCGGGCCTCGTCGCGGGCCAGGATCTCGTAGATCGCCTTGATCACCGGCTCGCTGTGCCATTCGGCGGCGCGCCGGTACCAGTGGTTGAGGCGGATCTCGCCGCAGAAATGCAGCATCAGCGTTTCCAGGGCAGGCGCCGGGTCGAAGTCGAAGCGCACCTCGTGCAGCTCGGCCTCGGTGGGCACCAGGTCGGGCCGGAATCGGCGCAGGTACTCCATGAGGACCAGCGAGTGCTTCTGCTCCTCGAAGAACCAGACGCTCATGAAGGCCGAGAAGTCGCTGTCGTCGCGGTTGTCGCGCAGGAACATCTCGGTGGCGGGCAGGGCCGCCCACTCGGTGATGGCGTTCATCTTCACCGTCTGCGCCTGCTCGTCGGACAGCTTGCCGGCGTCGAACGACGCCCACGGAATGTCCCGGTCCATGTTCCAGCGGACGGCTTCGAGCTGCCGGAAAAGCTCCGGGTAGATCATGGCTTGTTCCACGCCGGCGAGTTTAGTCGCTGGCCCGGGCGGCGCTGCGAAAGGGCCATTCGCCGCCGCGGGCCCGCAAACGTGGGGAACTCTCGCCTGGCCACGGCGTCATAGGGGCAGATGCGCGCTGCGGGCGACCGGGAAACTGGTCTCGCCGCAGGAGCATCGACCGGTTTCCGTCGCTGAGCCGGCCGGCCACGCCGGCCCGAAATCCCCGGGGGGTTCTTCTCCTCCCTCCTCCTCCCTCGTTCCCCCGGGGGCGCTCGGCGACGTTCTTCTTCCCTCCCGGGCCACTCGGCGGCCCGGGAGCACCTGGGGCTAGCGCAGCCAGCCCTTGCGCCGAAAGTAGATGAAGGGCGCGGCTACGGAAGCCGCCATGAGGGCCAGCGCATAGGCATAGCCGTGCTCCCAGTTCAGCTCGGGCAGGTGGCGGAAGTTCATGCCGTAGATGCTGGCGATCAGCGTCGGCGGCAGCAGCGCCACGCTGGCCACCGAGAAGATCTTGATGATCTTGTTCTGGTTGATGTTGATGAAGCCGACCGTGGCGTTCATCAGGAAGTTGATCTTGTCGAAGAGGAACGTGCTGTGGCTGTCGAGCGAATCGATGTCGCGCAGGATCTGCCGCGCCTCCTCGAACTGCTCGGCGTTGAGCATCCGGCTGCGCATCATGAAGCTGACCGCGCGCCGGGTGTCCATCACATTCCTGCGAATGCGGCCGTTCAGGTCCTCCTGGCGCGCGATCGCCGACAGCGCCTCGCCGGCGGCCTGATCGTTGACGTCGTGGCGCAGCACGCGCGCGCTTACCGCTTCGAGCCCGTCGTAGATGCCTTCGAGGGCGTCGGCCGAGTACTCCGCGTCAGCGTCGTAGAGCTTGAGGAGAACGTCCTTGGCATCGCCGATCAGCGCCGGGATGCGCCGCGCCCGCAGGCGCAGGAGGCGAAACACCGGCAGGTCCTCGGCATGGACCGAGAACAGGATCTTGCGGTGCAGGATGAAGGCGACCCGTACGTTGCGCGAGGTCTGGCCGTCGTCGATGAGGAAGTCCGAGCGGATGTGCAGCTCGCCGTTGTCTTCCTCGTAGAAGCGGGCCGATTCCTCGAGGTCGTCGTCGACGGCGTCGCTCGGGATCGTCAGGCCGAAGTGCTGGGTGATCCAGCCTTTCTCTTCCTCGGTCGGCGCGTCGAGGTCGACCCAGACAGGCTGCACGTGGGCAAGGGCGGCCTGGCTTTCGATCTCTTCCTGGAACAGCCGGCCGTTGGCCAGCGTGAAGACGTTCAGCATGAAGGCTCCATCGAGCATGACCCGGCTCGGCTGGAGCGGACGGTCATCCGTGGTGAGAGATGTCCAAGGACCGCGTCCCG
>NZ_JANODC010000382.1:0-3229 GCF_031412495.1 Rhizobacter sp.
CGGTACCTCGCCCTTCGGCGCCTACGGCTACAACCCGCAAGGCATCCGCATCGGCCAGGACAAGGGCCGCAACAAGAGCGCGGTCAAGGTCTGGGACCAGCGCCAGTTCAAGGACTACGACGACAGCCTCGAGCTCGGCACACGCAACATCAAGGTCGCCCTGCGCCGCCTGCGCCGCTTCGCACGCGAAGGTTTCGAAGAAGAGCTCGACCTCGACGACACCATCCGCGCCACGGCATCGAATGCCGGCTGGCTCGACATCAAGATGGTGCCCGAGCGGCACAACAAGGTGAAGGTGCTGCTGCTGATGGACGTCGGCGGCACGATGGACGAGCACATCCACCGCGTCGAGGAGTTGTTCAGCGCCGCCAAGACGGAGTTCAAGCACCTCGAGTTCTATTACTTCCACAACTGCGTCTACGACTTCATGTGGAAGAACAACCGGCGCCGCTACAGCGAGAAGTTCCCGACCTGGGACTTGATCCGAAAGTACAACAAGGACTACAAGCTGATCTTCGTCGGCGACGCGACGATGAGCCCGTACGAGATCCTGCAGCCGGGCGGCAGCGTCGAATACAACAACGAGGAGCCGGGCGCCGAGTGGCTGCAGCGCCTCACCAACGCGTTCCCGAAGTTCGCCTGGATCAACCCCGAGCCGCAGGGCGTGTGGGGCTACCGGCAGAGCATCTCGGTGATCCAGCAGCTCATGAACCAGCGCATGTTCCCGCTGACCCTGCCCGGGCTCGAAGGGGCCATGCGACTGCTCGTCAAATGAGCCGTTGCGCAGCGCCGCTGCAGGCGCTGTGCTGGTTGCTGCTGGCAGCGTTGATCTCCGGATGCTCGAGCCTGCCGTTCCTGAACGGCAAGGACGAGCCCGCGGCCGCCGGCGTCCCTGCCGAGCCCGAGATCCCGCTCTACGAGCTCGAGGTCGAGGCGCCCGAGCCCTTGCGCAGGCTGCTCCTCGACTACCTCGACCTGTCGCGCTTCCGCAGTGCGCCCAGCAGCGAGCGCATCACCGGCATCGAGCTCGACCGGCTGGCCGCCGCGGCGCCGGCGCAGGCCCGCTCGCTGCTCGAGACCGAGGGCCACTTCAACGCCGAGGTGACGATCGCGCAGGAGCGCACGGCAGGCGACCTGTCGCGGCTGACCCTGCGCGTCGTTCCCGGGCCGCGGGTGCTCGTGAAGAGCGTGGCCATCGACGCGACGCGGCCGCTGCCGCCGCGCACGCCGTCGCGCGAGGAGCCGTGGACCGACCGCATCGATCGCGTCCGCCAGACCTGGCTGCTGCAGCCCGGGCAGCCGTTCCAGCAATCGGCCTGGAGCAGCGCCAAGAACGCCAGCCTCGGTGCCTTCCGCGGCGACGGCTACCCGACTGCCGAGTGGCAGTCGACGCGGGCCCGGGTCGACGCCACCGCGCAGTCGGCGGCGCTCTCGCTCACGATCGAGCCCGGCCCCTTGTTCCGCCTCGGCCCGATCCGCGTCGAAGGCGTGCACCGCTACGACGTCGACGCGGTGCGCCGCCTCGCCACTTTCGAACCCGGCCACGAGTACAGCGAGAAGTTGCTCCTCGACTACCAGGACCGCGTCGTCCGCTCCGGCCTGTTCGAGGGCGCCTCGGTCGAGGTCGACCTGAACGGGCCGCCCGAGGCGGCACCGGTCACCGTCAAGGTCAAGGAGCTGAGCCGGCACCAGGCCACCTTCGGCATCGGCTTCAGCGCCGACACCGGGCCGCGCGTCTCGGTCGAGCACACCGACCGCAAGGTCTTCGGCCTGCCCTGGGTCGCGCGCAGCACGATCGCCCTCGGGCCCGACCTGAAGACGGTCGGCACCGAGTTCACGTCGTACGTGCGCGAACGCCTCTGGCGCAACCTGGCGGCGGCGAACCTCGAGCAGCTGCGCACCGACGAGGAGACGCGCAACAGCTGGACCGCGCGCGTCGGCCGGGTCAAGGACACCACCGCCTTCGATCGCCTCTACTACCTGGAGGTCTCTCACGCGCAGGTGCAGAGCGCACCGCTGACCACTTCGAGCGACGCCGTCTCCATCAGCTACCACTGGCTGCGCCGGGACCTCGACAACGTCCTGCTGCCGACCCTCGGCACCGCCCTGTCGCTGCAGGGCGGCGTCGGCTACGGCGCCGGCAGCCGCGAGCGCTCCGACCGGCCGGGCACGGAGCGAAGCCGCGGACCCTTCGTGCGGACGCAGGCCCGCTTCACGGCCTACCGCCCGGCCGGCGCCTGGTTCCTCAACGCGCGGGTCGAGGCCGGCGAGGTGTTCGTCAACAACCCGATCGCGGTGCCGGACACGCTGCTCTTTCGCGCCGGCGGAGAGAACTCGGTGCGCGGCTACGGCTACCGCACCCTCGGCCCGACGGTGAACGGCGCCGTCGTCGGCGGCCGCGTCCTGCTCACCGGCAGCATCGAGGCCGAGCGGCCGCTCACAAGCCGGTTGCCGGCGCTGCTCGGCGCCGTGTTCGTCGATGCCGGCAACGCCGCCGACCGCTGGGGCGAACTGAGCCCGGTGTTCGGCTACGGTGTCGGCCTGCACTACCGCAGCCCCGTCGGCCCGCTGCGGCTCGACCTCGCCTACGGCCAGGAGGCGCGCCGGCTGCGCCTGCACCTGAGCGTGGGCGTGACGTTCTGATCGGCCCGGCATGGCGAGCCCCCCGCCGGCTGCACCGGCCGTTCCCGATCCGCGCGACGCGGCACCGGCCCGCCGCCCGCGCCGCGGCCTGCGCTGGCTCGCCGCAGGCGTCGCCGCCGTGCTGCTGCTGGCCGTCGCCGCGATCGGCGCCGTCTGGTGGATGCTGCACAGCCCGGCTGGGACGGGCTGGCTGCTAGCGCGGATCCCGCAGATCGGCGTCGTCGCGCCGCAAGGCGCGCTGGTCGGCGACTTCGCCGCCGAGCGCGTCGAGGTCACGCTCGCGGGCAGCGGCGTGCTCCGGCTCGACGCGCCGCGCTGGCAGGCGCTTCGCCTCGCGCGAGGCGACCACGGGCGCTGGCTGCACGTCGTCATCGACAGCCTGCACGCCGACCGCGTCACGTGGCTGCCGCAGGCCGACGCGAGCCCGTCCGCCGAGCCGCCACGCCCGCCGCAGAGCCTGCGCCTGCCGATCGAGCTCGAGGTACGTGCGGCGCGCGTCGACGAGCTCCGCATCGGCAGCGCCGAGGCGATGCCGATCCGCGCCGTGCGAGGCCGATTGCACCTCGGCGCCGAGGTGCAATCGGCC
>NZ_JANODC010000383.1:0-7656 GCF_031412495.1 Rhizobacter sp.
GGAAACCACCACCGGCGGCAATGCGCTCAAGTTCTACGCCTCGGTCCGGCTCGACATCCGCCGCATCGGCTCGATCAAGAAGGGCGAGGAGGTCATCGGCAACGAGACCAAGGTCAAGGTCGTCAAGAACAAGGTCTCGCCCCCCTTCAAGACTGCCGAGTTCGACATCCTCTACGGCCAGGGCATCAGCCGCGAGGGCGAGGTCATCGACATGGGCGTCGAGGCCAAGATCCTCGAGAAGAGCGGCTCCTGGTACGCCTACAACGGCGAGAAGAGCGGCCAGGGCAAGGACAACGCGCGCGAGTTCCTGAAGGAGAACCCGGACCTCGCGGTCGAGATCGAGAACAAGGTCCGCCAGGCCATGGGCATCCCGCTCCTGCCCGGGGCCGCCGAAGAAGCGCCGGCCAAGCTCAAGGTCGTCAAGGACTAGCGTTGGCGGCCGGGGCGAAGGCGCAGCGCTCGCTCAAGTCGCGGGCGCTGCAGCTCCTGGCTCAGCGCGACCAGAGCCGCCTGGAGCTGAAGCGCAAGCTCATGCGCCATGCGCAGCGCGTCGCGGCCGGCGACGCCAGCGAAGACGTTTCGACGGCGGCCGGCGGCGAATCTGAGGTCGAGGCCCTGCTCGACTGGCTGGAGGCGAACCGATTCCTCTGCGACGAACGCTTCGTCGATGCCAGGGTGCATGCCCGCGAAAACCGCTTCGGCAACCTGCGCATCCGCAGCGAGCTGGCCCAGCACGGAGTCGCCCTGCCCATCGAGCAGGCCCGCGCTCTCGAGGCGACCGAGCTTGCCCGCGCCGCGGCCGTCCGCGAGCGTCGCTTCGCGTTCCCGCCGTGCGACGCTGCCGAACGCGCTGCCCAGTCGCGCTTTCTCGCCGGCCGGGGCTTCTCACCCGACGTCGTTCACCGCCTGATGCGCCAGCTGCGCGAGGGATCGAGGGCGGCCGACCCGGATCGCCAGGCGGCGGACTGAGCCCGTCAGTGCGGCATCGCGGCCGCCGATCGGCGCCGATTACCGCGTGCTACATTCTCCGGCCTCGCGCCGGGTGACGGCCGTCCGCGGTCATCTGAAGACAGCCATTTCCCGATGAAGATCCACGAGTACCAGGGCAAGGAACTCCTCGCCCGCTTCGGCATCCCCGTCCCGCGCGGATACCCTGCCTTCAGCGTTCGCGAGGCCAGCGAAGCAGCCCAGCGTCTCGGCGGGTCGGTCTGGGTCGTGAAGGCCCAGATCCACGCCGGCGGGCGCGGCAAGGGCGGCGGCGTCAAGCTCGCCCGCTCGCTCGACGAGGTGAGCCGGCTGGCCGGCGAGATCCTCGGCATGCAGCTCGTCACGCCGCAAACCGGGCCACAGGGTCAGAAGGTCCGTCGCCTCTTCATCGAGGAAGGCGCGGACATCAAGAAGGAGTACTACGTCGCCGTGCTCACCGACCGGGCCACGCAGAAGGTGGCGATGATGGGCTCGAGCGAGGGCGGCATGGACATCGAGAAGGTGGCCCACGACAGCCCCGAGAAGATCGTCAAGGTGTTCATCGACCCGCTCGAGGGCATCACCGAAAGCACGGCCCTGGAGCTGGCCGGCGGCATCGGCATCCCGGCCGAGTCGCGGGCCGACGCGGTGGCGTTCCTCAGGAAGCTGTACACCTGCTACATGGAGACCGACGCGACCCTGGCCGAGATCAACCCGCTGATCCTCGAAGGAAGCAAGAACGGCGCCGCGCCGAAGGTCAAGGCGCTCGACGCGAAGTTCAACTTCGACTCCAACGCGATGTTTCGCCACTCCGAGATCGCCGCCTACCGCGACCTCGACGAAGAAGACCCGGCCGAGGTCGAGGCGAGCAAGTTCGACCTCGCCTACATCCAGCTCGACGGCAACATCGGCTGCCTCGTCAACGGCGCCGGCTTGGCCATGGCGACGATGGACACGATCAAGCTCTTTGGCGGCTCGCCGGCGAACTTCCTCGATGTCGGCGGCGGCGCGACGGCGGAGAAGGTGACCGAGGCTTTCAAGATCATGCTATCCAACTCGAAGGTGAAGGCGATCCTCGTCAACATCTTCGGCGGCATCATGCGCTGCGACACGATCGCCGAAGGCGTCATCGCCGCCTGCAAGGCGGTGAACCTCAATGTCCCGCTGGTCGTCCGGATGAAGGGCACCAACGAGGAGCAGGGCAAGAGGTTGCTGGCCGCATCGGGCCTGCCGATCATCAGCGCCGATTCCATGGCCGAGGCGGCGCAGAAGGTCATGGCGGCGCTGAAGTAGCCGACGCGAGACACATGAGCATCCTGATCGACAGAAACACCCGCGTCATCACGCAGGGCATCACCGGCAAGACGGGGCAGTTCCACACCCGGATGTGCCGCGACTACGCCAACGGCAAGGCCTGCTTCGTCGCCGGCGTGAACCCGAAGAAGGCCGGCGAGGATTTCGAGGGCATCCCGATCTTCGCCACCGTCCGCGAGGCGGCGAAGGACACGGGCGCGACAGTGAGCGTGATCTACGTGCCGCCGGCGGGCGCGGCGGCGGCGATCTGGGAAGCCGTCGAGGCCGAGCTCGACCTGGCGATCTGCATCACCGAAGGCATCCCGGTGCGCGACATGCTCGAGGTGCGCAGCCGGATGCGGGCGCGCGAGGCGGCCGGCGCCAAGAAGACGCTCCTGCTCGGGCCGAACTGCCCTGGGCTCATCACGCCCGACGAGATCAAGATCGGCATCATGCCCGGCCACATCCACTGCAGAGGCCGGGTCGGGGTGGTCAGCCGCTCCGGCACGCTCACCTACGAGGCCGTGGCTCAGCTCACCGAGGTGGGGCTCGGCCAGTCGAGCGCGGTCGGCATCGGGGGCGACCCCATCAACGGACTCAAGCACATCGACGTCATGCGCCTGTTCAACGATGACCCGGGCACCGATGCAGTGGTCATGATCGGCGAGATCGGCGGCTCCGACGAGGCTGAGGCCGCGCGCTGGTGCAAGGAGCACATGAAGAAGCCCATCGTCGGCTTCATCGCCGGCGTCACGGCGCCGCCGGGCAAGCGCATGGGCCATGCCGGCGCCCTGATCTCGGGCGGTGCCGACACCGCCGACGCCAAGCTCGCCGTGATGGAGGAAAGCGGCTTCACCGTCACCCGGAACCCGTCCGAGATGGGCCGGTTGATGAAGGGCCTGCTCTAGTGCCGGCAGCGTAGGAGGGCCACATGGCGGAGCTCATGACGCCCGAGTTCTGGGTGGCGGTCGGTCAGATCATCCTGATCGACATCGTCCTCGGGGGCGACAACGCGGTGGTCATCGCGCTGGCCTGCCGGCAGCTGCCGCCGGCGCAGCGCACCAAGGGCATTCTCTGGGGCACGGCCGGCGCGATCGTCCTGCGCGTCGTGCTCATCTTCTTCGCGCTGACCCTGCTGGCCATCCCGTACCTGAAGCTGGTCGGCGCGGCCTTGCTGCTGTGGATCGGCGTCAAGCTGCTGCTGCCGGCCGAGGGCGACGCCCATGCCGACATCAAGGGCAGCGACAAGCTCTGGGGCGCCGTCAAGACCGTCATCATCGCCGACCTGGTGATGAGCGTGGACAACGTGATCGCCATCGCCGGTGCCGCCGAAAGCGCCGGCGGCGAGCACAAGATGCCGCTCGTGATCTTCGGCCTGCTCGTCAGCATTCCCATCATCGTCTGGGGCAGCCAACTGGCGCTCAAGCTCATGGACCGGTTTCCGATCATCATCACCGTGGGCGGCATGCTGCTCGGCTGGATCGCCGGGACGATGGCGGTCACCGACCCGGCGGTCGCGCCGTGGCTGCCGGTGAATGAGGCCGTCAAGTACGCTGCCGGCATCACCGGCGCGCTGCTGGTGCTCGGGGTCGGCGTTCTGCTCGGCCGGCAGCGGCGGGCGCGTGCGGCAGCGCTGGCGGATCGCTCCGGGACCGGCTGAAAGGCGGGGCACAATCCGAGCTCGTCCCTCCCCCGCGCCACTGCCGTGCCGATGATGACGCTCGAGTTCCACTGCGCTTCGGACACCGGACGGGCGCGCAACAACAACGAGGATTCGGTCGCCGTCGACGAGGCCACGGCCCTGGCTGTCCTCGCGGACGGCATGGGCGGCTACAACGCCGGCGAGGTGGCGAGCGGCATGTGCACCTCGTTTATCAAGGCCGAGCTCGGCCGCTGGCTCGCCGAAGCCTCCGAGTCGGCGACCGACACCGACGTGCGCCGGGCCATGGACATCTGCGTCGACAACGCCAACCGGGCGATCTTCAATGCCTCGAACTCGAACCCGCAGTACGCGGGCATGGGCACGACGCTGGTGGTGGCGGTGTTCCGCGAGAACCGGCTCCTGCTGGGCCACGTCGGCGATTCGCGCTGCTACCGCTTTCGCGCCGGTCGCCTGTTGCAGATCACGCACGACCACTCGCTGTTGCAAGAGCAGATCGACTCCGGCCTCATCACCGCGGAGCAGGCGGCGTTCTCGTCGAACAAGAACCTGGTGACGCGGGCCGTCGGCGTCGAGGACACCGTGCTCCTGGAAACCCACCTGCACGACGTGCTGCCGGGCGACATCTACCTGATGTGCTCGGACGGGCTCTCCGACATGCTCGAGGACGCCGCCATCGGCCAGCTGTTGCAGAGTTGCGAATTACTGCCGGAAGCCGCCGCAGGCCTCATCGACGCGGCGAACGAGGCAGGCGGAAAGGATAATATCTCCGTCGTACTCGTCCGGGTAAGGGGCCCGGGCGGGGCCGCGCGATCCTGGTGGCCGTTTCGCCGCTGAGCGGTTGCCGGCGGCCCGGCTTCGAACGCGGCGACGCGGTACAAGACAAGAGACTCGAGGTCTGAAGCATGGGCAAATTGGTGGTTTCGCTCGACGGTGTCGTGATCAAGGAAGTCCAGATCACGAAGGACAAGACGACGCTCGGCCGCCGCCCTTACAACGACATCGTGATCGACAACCTCGCCGTCAGCGGCGAGCACGCCGTCCTGCAGATGGTGGGTTCCGACGTCTTCATCGAAGACCTCAACAGCACCAACGGCACCTACATCAACGGCAAGGCCGTCAAGAAGCAGCTGCTGGCCCACAACGACACGGTCGAGGTCGGCAAGTACAAGATCAAGTTCATGGTCGAGGACGGTACCGACTACGAGAAGACGATGATCATGAAGCCCGGCGCGATGTCGCCCGGTGCGGCCCAGTCTGGCTACGCGGCGCCGAGCCGCGCCTCGGGCTTCGGCGGCCTGGCCGGCAGTGCCTCGGGCAACACCGGCCCGGCCACGATCCGCGTCATGAACGGCGCCGCGGCCGGTCGCGAGGTCGTGCTGACCAAGGTGGTGACGACGGTCGGCAAGCCCGGCGTGCAGGTCGCCTCGATCACCAAGCGCCCCACCGGCTACGTCCTCGCCCACGTCGAAGGGGCGGCCCGGCCGACGGTCAACAGCACCCCGCTCGCCGGCGAGACCGTGAGCCTGAAGAACGGCGACGTGATCGAGCTCGCCGGCACGCAGATGCAGTTCGTCCAGGCGGCCTGATCCGCCTGATGGGCTGGCCCGGGCATGTCCCGGGGGGCGACGAAGCGTGACGGATTTCACACCCTGATCCGAGGCGCCGTCGCGGGGCGCGCCGCTTGCCTCAAACGCGACATTGGCCGCTTGTGCAGCGGCGCTTCGCACCCGAACATCGCTACCCTTTCCCGCCCGGACACCCCTGGCGCCACGCCGCCCGCCCACCCCACGCCATGATCGTCCAGGTACTCGGTTGCTCCGGCTCGATCGCCGCCGGATGCAGGACCACCTCGTTTCTCCTCGATGACGACGTCCTGTTCGACGCCGGCACCGGCGTGGGCGATCTGCCGCTGGAGGCGCTGGCCCGGATCGACCACATCCTGATCAGCCATTCGCATCTCGACCATGTGCTCGCGATCGGCCTGCTTGCCGACAGCGTCATGCGCGAGCGGCTGCCCGAACGTGGCCCGATTCGTGTCCATGCCCTGCCCGAGACCCTGGCCGCGCTGCGCACGCACATCTTCAACGGCGTGATCTGGCCCGACTTCACGCGCCTGCCGAGCGCCGAGCACCCGATGCTGACGCTCGTCCCGATCGCCGTCGGCGACGTCCTCGACCTTGCCGGCAAGCGCATCGAAGTGCTCTCCGCAGCGCACACCGTGCCGGCAGTGGGCTTCGCCGTCGACGCCGGCGCCGCGGGCTGGTGGGTCTACACCGGCGACACCGGGCCGAACCCGGCGCTCTGGCAGCGCCTCGAGCACATGAACGTGGCGCACCTGGTGATCGAGACGGCCTTTCGCGACGACGAGCGTCAGCTCGCCCGCATCAGCCGACACCTCTGCCCGTCCGCGCTGGGCCACGAACTGCAGCACCTGAAGGGCAGTGTCGACGTCCACATCACGCACATCAAGCCCGGGGAGATGGACGTGGTGATGGCCGAGATCGGCCGCCTCGGCTCCCCGCACCGGATCCGCGCTCTCGAGGCCGGAGAGATCATGACGCTGGCCGACAGCCCGGCGCGGGCCTGCGCCTAGAGACGACGAGCGGCAGCTCCCCGCCGCTGCTCGTGACGGAATGTGTCAACGCCGACCCGATGCGGGCTGCGACCGGCCCGGCCGGTGACCGTATGTGTCAGCTTGGTGGATGGACTTCACGGTTTTCGGTCGGTTTGGCGTGGCACGGGCCCTGCAATGAAGAAGGGGTCTTTCCACCCCCCAGTTCCAACAGGAGCATTTCCATGAAGCGTTCTATCCAGAAGGGTTTCACCCTCATCGAGTTGATGATCGTGGTTGCGATCATCGGCATCCTGGCCGCGGTTGCGCTGCCGGCCTATCAGGACTACACGGTCCGGGCGAAGGTTTCGGAAATCGTGCTCGCGGCTTCTTCGTGCCGCACCGGGATCACCGAGACGATCCAGAACTCGAACGTCACCAACCTTGGCACGACACTGACCACGGCCTGCACCATCGCACCGACGAAGTTCGTGACTTCCGGTGCCTCAGATGCAAACGGCCGGATCACCGTCGTTGGCAATCAGACGAACCTGTCGGCCCTGACGGCGGGTACCAACACTCTGACGCTGATCCCGATGATCTCGGGAACCGCGGTCGCTGCTGGTACCGATGGCGGCAAGACGGTCGAAGGTTGGAAGTGCGGTGACTCGGGTGCCGGCACGACTATTCTGTCGAAGTACCTTCCGTCGTCCTGCCGCGGTACTTACCCGTAAGGCGAGTGGAGTTGCCCAGGATCTAATGCTTGGGCTTCCAAGTCGACTTGCTTGGAACGCAAAGGCCGCATCGAGAGATGCGGCCTTTTTCATCGTTGAGTAGCGACAGATGGAGTCTGCCTTTTTGAGATCCAAGCGAATCAGGCTCGCCGGCCTGCACCTCGCCGCCAGCTTCGCGACCGGGATCGCGGCAGCGGTCGTCGTCTTCACGGTCTGGTACCCGGCGCCCTACGCGGCGATCGCAGGCGGTCTGGGCCTTTTCCTCATCCTGATGTCCGTCGACGTGGTCCTGGGGCCGGTGCTCACCGCTGTCGTTGCCGATCCGAAAAAGCCGGTCCTGATCCTCCGGCGCGACATAGGCGTCATCGTTGCATTGCAGCTGGCCGGCTTGGCGTACGGCCTCCACGCCATCGCACTGTCGCGACCGGTGCATCTCGCCTTCGAGGTCG